>NZ_JBMIOP010000210.1:0-5024 GCF_049197365.1 Mycobacterium sp. THU-M104 | reverse complement strand
CGCCCCATGCTGCGGCGCTTCTCCGGTGAGTCGAGCAGACCGCCGAGAGCCCCGGTGAGCGCCTCGACGTCGGCCGGCGGCACCAGCTCGGCACAGGCACCGTCGGTCCCGACGACTTCGGGAAGCGCGCCCACCCGGCTCGCGACCACCGGGGTGCCGCTGGCCATCGCCTCCACCGCGGGCAGCGAAAACCCTTCGTAGAGGGAGGGAATGCAGGCGACCTCGGCCGACGCGAACAAGGCGGCCAGCGCGGCGTCGGACAGCCCGCTGGTGATGTGGACGATGTCGGAGATGCCGAGCTCGGCGATGAGTTTGTGGGTGGGGCCGTTGGGCTCCACCCTGGCGACCAGCCGCAGCTCGAGGTCGCGGTTCACCCGGAGCCTGGCCACCGCGTGCAGCAGGGTGCGGACCCCCTTCAGCGGGGTGTCGGCGCTGGCGATGGCGATGACGCGCCCGGGTTGCCGCGGAGAGGACCCCGGCATGAACAGTTCGGTGTTCACGCCGAGCGGCACCACATGCAGCTGCTCGGGGGCGACCCCGAAGTCGGCGACGATGTCCGCCGCCGACGACGACGAGACGGTCAGCAGGTCGGGGATCTGGCGCGACACCTGCTGCTGCATGTCCAGGAAGCCGTACCAGCGACGCACCAGCGGTTTGCGCCACCAGCGCGCGGCGGCCAGGTCGAGCATCCGGTCGCGGGTGATCGGGTGGTGCACCGTGGCCACCACCGGCAAACCCGACTCGGCGATGGTGAGCAGCCCGGTGCCCAGGCTCTGGTTGTCGTGGGCGAGGTCGAAATCGTTGACCCGGTCGGCCAGCAGCCGCGCCACGCGCAGGGTGAATGTCCGCGGTTCGGGGAAGCCGGCCGTCCACACGGTGAGCAGTTCCAGCAGATCGATCGAGCTCCGGATCTCACTCGGACGGGGCACCCGGAACGGGTCGGGCTCGCGGTATAAGTCCAGGCTGGGCACCTTGGTCAGCCGCACCCGCGGATCGAGCAGCTCGGGATAGGGCTGGCCGGAGAACACCTCGACGTCGTGCCCGAGGTCGACCAGACCGCGGCTCAGGTGGCGCACGTAGACGCCCTGTCCGCCGCAATGGTCCTTACTGCGATAGGACAGCAGGGCGATTCGCATACTCAACTCTTATCCGCTGCTGGAACACCACGGACGAGCGGCCCCCCACTCCGTTCCCATCAACGCACCCGAGAACTCCGCGACAGCAAACTGGACATGTGTCCAGACTATAGTTCGAACAGCTAAACGACGCAACGCGGGCCCGGGATGGCGCCGACCTGCCCGCCGATCCGCACGTTCAGAGTTTGCTGGCGACGAAGTCGGCAGCCTGATTGGTCATGCCCGCCGCAACGTATGCCTCCGCGAGGTGCTGGGGCCAGTTGTCGGTCCAGGTTGTCGGGTCGGCCGGGTTGCAGACGCGGTCGTCGCGAGCGCGACGACGACCGGCCTACGGACAACCGGGACAGCCACAACCGCATTCAAAACGATGGGCGGCCGGCTCACAAGCCGTGGCGCTCAGGCGAGCCGTCGCGGACACCGGTATCGACGGCCCCGCTGGCGCGGCCGGCTTTGTTACCATCGCGCGATGCACGATTCGGCTGCGTCCCGCGGACCGGCCGAGGCGCGGCCCTTCTCACGACGTGCGCTGCTCAAGTTCTCCGTCGCCCCGGTCCTGGTGAGCGCGGGAGCGGCCACCGCCACCCTCGGCGCTCCGAGGGCATCGGCCGGCGCCCTCAAGCTGATCGATTTCGCCGAGCGCAGGATCGCGCCGGAGGAGATCAAGGCCGCGGGCTATGACGGCGTGGTCAACTACGTGTCCGAGTCGCGGCCCGGCGCGAACTTCAAAGCCAAACCGTTGACCCGCGAGTACGCGGACGCGCTGAGCGCGGCGGGTCTGCACATCGTCAGCAACTATCAATACGGCAAGCCCGGTTGGCCCGGAGCCCCGTCGGACTTCACCCGGGGGTACGACGGCGGGGTGGCCGACGCGCAGACCGCGCTGCGGTTGCACACCGCGGCAGGCGGGCCGGCCTCGGCCCCGATCTTCTACAGCGTCGACGAAGACATCGACTCCAACACCTGGAGCGACGTGGCCCTCGACTGGTTTCGCGGCCTCAACTCGGTGATGGGCGTAGGCCGCACCGGCGTCTACGGCAGTTTCCGAGTCTGTGGATGGGCGATCCGGGACGGCGTGATCGGCAGTTCGAGCTCCGCTGGGCACCGGTGGGCCTGGCAGACGAAGGCGTGGTCGCATGGCCAACGCGAACCCATGGCGGTGCTCTACCAGGCCGTTGTCAACACCCCGTCGAACCCGGGCCCGTTGTTGGGCGGTATCAACGTCGACGTCGACGACGTCCTGGCAGCCGATTACGGGCAGTGGGATCTCGTCCGCTGACTTATCGTCGCCGCTCCCGGGTGCCCTGACATCAGTGATCTCGGTCGAGCGTCCAGTCGCCGTTCTGCGCCAATGCCAATGGCGGCCAAACGGTGTTGCGAAGGTCAGATTGTTCGGTCGCCTTCTGACGATAGTCAGCAACAAAATGTCTGGTAAAGACAACTGACGAGGTTAACGGGCGTCCTTTGAGGCATCTGTGATCACGGAGATGTCTTTGTTGGCCACGCGGCTCGTAGCGGTACGGGCAGTGACAGCCACCTCGTCGTTTTTCACTCTGAGCATGAATGTTGGGCTCAACCCTGTCTTGACGTCTTTCGCGGCTCGGGCAGGTAACGAGAACTTGAATCGACGGATCACTACGGTCAGGACAAGGATCATCTCCGCCATCGCGAAGTTCTGCCCATAGCAGACCCGAGGCCCGCCCCCGAACGGAATCCAGGAAAATCTGGGCATGTTTTGAGTGGACCCGTCGAGCCACCGATCCGGTCGGAATTCATGCGGGTCTGCGAACCAACGGTAATCCCGCTGGGTCACATAGGGGGACAGGATAATTCGTTGCCGAGGTTGAAAGTCGTAGCCGCAAAGAGTAGTCGGGGTCTTCACCACATGTCCTGGCAATGCGAACACGGGCGGATAGAGGCGCAGTGCTTCCTTCACGACTGCTTCGACGAGAGGCAGGCTCTTGATGTGTTCGAATGTCAAATTGTCGGAACCGACCGCCCATTCAACCTCGATTGCTATCCGATTTTGCAGATCGGGGCGGCGCGCCAGAATGGCGCCAATGAAGCCCAAGGAATTGGACGATGTTTCGTAGCCGCCGAGGAACATGTTGTGCATCTCGTCGAGTAGTTGTCCTTCGGGCATCGGCATATCGTTGTCGTCTCGTGTCTCCAAGAGCGTGTCGAGCAGATCGGTGTCGCGTCTGAGTCTAAGTTCGTCGCTCTCGTTCAGGCGCCGCTCGACAACGGATCTGAAGAGCATTTTCAGCCGATTCGAGGAGGCGCGCAGCGCCGACCGTAGGGGTGTTGGAACCCGGGGGGGCAACCAGTTTCCGAGGAGAAATTCCATGCCGTTCAGAAACAGCTGTCGATCCATGACGCGTTTGATTTCGTTACTTTCCGCGTTGGTTAGATCCGTTCCGAACAATGTCCGCGTCATGATCCGTCTGGTAAGCTGTTCCATTTCGCTCTGCATGTTGAGAACTGCGCCATCGGCCCACTGGTCACACATTTCTTCGGCGAAGTCGACCATGGTGTTGGTGTATTCGGCGATCTTTTGGCGGTGCATTCCGGGCTGCAAGATGCGCCGCTGTCGTTTCCAGATAATTCCTTCGCTCATGACCAGGCCGTTGTTGCCGATGACTTGCGCGTATTCCTGGAATCCGTCGACTAGCGTTCGGCCCAGCGGGCCGTGTGCGCCCGCTGCAGCAAGGATCTCAGCTATTTGCGCAGGGTGAAAAAACAATGTCTCACGCATGGGACCTATCGACCACTCGACCGCGTCCCCAAACCGCGCGAGTCCCTCCATGAAGTGCGGCCACCCTCGAGCCATTCTGCGCAGGTCGCTTTTCGAGCGCAGTGGGTGGATGAGCGGTGGGCGGCAAGCACCGTCACCACGGAGATCCATTGCGCGCCTCTCCCTTCCATGCAGGCCTGACCGAGAGACTGGTATGCGTAGATTGATGTTGGTTAGGCTATCCTAGCTAGGCTGCTAGCGTCACTCGACGAAGGGGCCCGACGACCACCGCGGCACACCGTGCACCGCGACGAACTTGGGGGGTAACTTCATGCCACGACCGATCCCTGCGAATAACGACGCACCTCCGGAAACGAACATCGACGCTCCGAGGAGCCTGCGGGAGTACATCAAGGACACGGTGATCAACACCGTGCCGCCACTCATTGGCTATTACGGGCTCCGATTGTTCGATGTAGCACCATATTTGGCGCTGGTCGGCGCGATCATGGTCGCTACGGCGCAGGGATTGCTCACTATGGCGCGCAAAAGAAAGTTCGAGCCCCTCAACGGACTAGTGATCCTAGGCGCCGCCTGCTCCTTGAGCATCGCGTTCGTCACGAAGAACCCACGCATCGTGCAGGTGATCGAACTCCTACCCGTTTCCCTGCTGGTGTGGTCTCTGGCAGCGAGCGGCCTGCTGCGCAGGCCGACCTCGGTCAAAATCGCTGGCGCGATTGTCCCCAGCCTCGCCGCCACGGCGCTACCCCAACGGGGGTGGACGCAACAAGACATCGAGGACTGGCATGGTCTGCACACCCGGCTTTGCGCTGGCCTAGGGCTGCTCTGCGGTCTGTTTCCGTTGGTAGCGACCGTCTGGATTTTCACCTTATCGGTAGACGTCTCTCAGATCCTCATCGTGGCGGTCGGCCCGACGCTCCTCGTCCTGTCTGTCGCGGGTGCTATCGCTTTGCTCCGCAGATTCGTTCAGCAACGTGACCACGTGGCTGCCCAACGCGCGGACCTACCCGCAGACGCCGATGCAGAGCAATCCGGTTGAGGTGCCTCGTTTTTTGGTCTGTCGCATCGGACGCCCGGTCTCCCCTTGTCGCACTCGATGGCAGAGCTCACCGAGGATATCCATTTCTGCGTTTTCG
>NZ_JBMIOP010000206.1:0-34288 GCF_049197365.1 Mycobacterium sp. THU-M104 | reverse complement strand
GTCGAGGTAGTGGTAAGTCACCACAGGCCTTTTTCTTCGTTGAGTAGCTCATCGATTGTCGATGCCGTGGTGAGGTCATGCCGGGCGATTGTGCGGGTACGTGCGGGTCCGCTTGCCTTCCGGGGAATCAGGGCTGCCGACGACACGGCGGGGAGGATTGTGCCTATCCGGCGGTTGTGGCGGGTCAGCGCGTACCGCGGAAAGGCTATCGGGGGACAAATCCGTACGGATTATCGTACGACGTCGGTATGGCGAACGTCGTGACCACGGGTGAGGCGAGAGATGCGCTGCACAAGATCGCTCAACGTTTCGACGCCGGCGAGGGCGAGCCGGTGTACTTCGGCTCACGCCGACGGGCCCAGGGCGTCATCGTCCCCGTGGCGGTGTGGGAGAAGCTGCTCGATGCCGCCGAGGATGAGCTCGACGCAGAGCCGGCCCGCGACCGGATCACTCGAGACGATGGACGCCAATTAAGCCGCGCGGAGGTGAACGACGTCTTCGACCGGCTTGGTGCTGGCCGCTCCGCGTGAGCGGAGAAAAACAGCGGCCTGCCCGGTATCGGCTTACCTTCGCCTTGAACGTTCCGGCCGACCTCGTGGCCGTGCATCAGGCCGACCCGGCTGCACTGGATGCGGCGCAGGCCATTATCGATGACCGGGCGCACGGGCGGGTGCAGGGCAAGCTACTCGGTGAGCGGCGCGTCAGCGGCGATCTCACCGGACGTGCACGGGTCAAGTTCGATATCCCAAGCCAGCGGCCTCGACGATTCCGCTTGATTTACCGACGAATCGATGACGACACCCGTCACGTATAGCCATCAGGCTCCGCGACGAGCACGCCATCTACCGGACGGCTGTTCACCGAGTCGCGAAGGCTGATCCCCCGACGCTGGACGCCCGCAGAGCCGATCCTCTCTCGACGACTACTTCGAGGGCGGCCGTGACCTCAGCTCGAGGAGCCTTGGGCTTTTTCCGTAGAGCGTCTTCGGCAGAGCTGTTACCACGACGATCGTGTCGACTGATCTTGACATGATCGAGCTCATTACCATTGAGCAACATTACTTTTCAGTTATAGGCAGCGCACCCATGCTGGCACAATTGCGTAAACGATCCATGGACTGCCGGCAAACCCCTTTCACCTTCGACGTGTGGGTCATCCCGGTGTCGCAGGAGAAAACGGTGCGGTCGATATCGCACCACATCGCCGACCGGTCACAACCGGGCGCCCGGCACGCCAAATCCCGGCGCCGCACGAACCCGGCGTTCGCGGGTGCACCGGCCGGCCTGGCAAATAATGGCCGCCAATTCGGCGAGGCAACGCTCCAAGACCTGCCCATCCGTGGCGAACAGGCTGCCCTCCTGACAGACCATGCCCGACGCGTCCGCGGTGTCGTCGGCTCGGCGATCCCCGCCGGCTTTGACGGCCCGACGCCCCGCGTCGCGGTCAACCCGTTCCACCACATGGCCAACCGCGGCGCCCAGTCCGCTCCGCGTGACCCAAGGCCTGCGCTTCACGGAAACCCACAGCACGGTCACCGGTCCACTACGATGCAAACAACGTCGCCCGACATCGTCACGGAGTTTCGCGGAGGGTTTACCGTCGAACCGTCGCTAGCCTGGTTGCTTTCTCCACTGCCGGTGCAGACCTTCCTCGACGACATCTGGGGAGCCACGCGCTACCACGTCAAGCGGGAATGCCCGGCTTACTTCGACGGCCTGCTGCCCGGGCCCTCGCTCGTCGACGGACTCCTCGAACACCTGAGGGAGGAGCCGTCGGTGCTGCGCCTGGTCAAGGGCGAGCAGGACCGGGACCCCGGCACCTACCGGCGCGCCGACGGCAGCCTGGACGCCGCCGGCGTCCGTGACGGCCACGCCGCCGGTTACACGATCGTGGTGGACAACCTCGAACGGTACGTGCGCACGATCGGGTCGCTGGCCCACGCCATCGAGGTGCAGCTGAATTTCCCGACACAGGTCAACGGCTACGTCACGCCACCCGAATCGCAGGGATTCGTTCCGCATTACGACCACCACGACGTGTTGATCCTGCAGGTCCAGGGGTCCAAGGTCTGGCATCTCTACGGCGACGCGACGGTGCCGCCGCACGAGATGCAGCGGCGCAAGGTCGTCACCGGGGCCGACCTCCCGGCGCCGACCGACCTGCGCATGGAAGCCGGGGACACCCTGTACCTTCCGCGCGGACAGATCCATGCGGCAGAGACGGGCTCGCAGACCTCCGTCCATGTGACCGTTGGAATCCACGCGCCGACCGTGCTCACGCTCATCACCCATGCGTTGCACGTGCTCAGCTTTAGTGACGACCGCATCCACGATCGGCTCCCGCCGCGGCATCTCGACGATGGCGACGTGCGTGCGAACCTGGGTGCCCTCGTTCGCGACATCCTCGAGGGCCCGGACTTCATCCCCGAAGGACTCGGCGCCATGGAGGACGTTCTCGTCCGGCGCGGGCGGTGCCCACCGGTCGGACAGGGCGCGACCGCCGTCGGAATCGGCGGAAACACGCTCGTGGCCAAGCACCAACCGCTCTACTCACGGGTGGTCACCGGTACCGGCGGCGTCGCGCTGCAGTTCGCCCAACTGCTGATCAGCGTCGGCACCGACCATGAAGCCGCCCTGCGGTACCTGGCCCACAGCACCGGGCCGTTCCGGGTCCGCGACCTGCCCGGACTCACCCCGGCACAGCAAACGGAGCTCGTGCGGACGTTGATCGTGACCGGATTCCTCGTCCGCCAACCCGACGACTGATCCGGGGCAGCAATCCGCAGCCGCTGGATCCAGTCCTAAACTGCTCCCGCAAATACGGATAGATTGCACGATAAAAGTCGTTATTGCGGATTCCCGAGCATGGGGGCAACATCGGCCTGGTGACGGTCACGCCGATCTGGATGGCCTCCCCGCCGGAAGTACATTCGATGCTGCTGAGCAGCGGCCCGGGACCGGTGTCGTTGATCGCGGCGGCTGCGGCGTGGAACTCGCTCAGCGCCGAATACGCCTCGGCGGCCGAGGAACTCAGCGCTGCGCTGGCGGCCGTGCAAGCCGGGGCCTGGCAGGGCCCCAGCGCAGAGTCCTACGTCGCCGCCCACGTGCCGTACCTGGCGTGGCTGATACAGGCAAGTGCCGACAGCGCGGCGGCGGCCGACCAGCATGAGACCGCGACCACGGCCTACACCGCCGCCATGGCAGCCATGCCCACCATGGCCGAGCTGGCCGCCAACCACGCCGTCCACGCGGTCTTGGCGGCGACGAATTTCTTCGGTATCAATGCGATTCCGATCTCGCTCAACGAAGCCGACTATGCGCGGATGTGGGTCCAGGCCGCCGCCACCATGACGACCTACCACGCAGTGTCCGATGCCGCGGTGGCGTCGACCCCGCAGGTCGTCCCGGCGCCCCAGATACAGAAAAGCACCGCGAGCGACTCGCGCCCGGCCGAGGACAGCGGACCACGTCCCAACCAGTTGAGCTGGTGGACGACCCGGGCCCAAGAGGTGGCCGACGCGATCGGGCAAGACCTGTCGGGGTTCCCGTCCAACCCGTCCGCGGCGATCACCCGCCTGGAGACCGATCCCCTCCTGATCAGCGAAGTTCCGCACTGGGAAGGCGAAGTGGCCAACTTCTTCGCGCCACAACTCCACGAGTTGACACAGGTGGTGGAAGGACTGGGTATCGCGGCGCTGCCGACCCCGGCATACGCCGGGCTGGCGGGGCTGGCCGGCCTGGCTCAGCCGGCCCTCGCCCCGCCCGCCGCCGTCGCCCCCGCCCCGGTGGGTGCGCAGGTCCCCACGACTCCGGCTCCGGTGGCCGGCGTGATCCCGACCGTCGCCGCACCCGTCACAGCCCCGGCGATGGCACCGGCACCCGCAGCCATGCCCGCCCCGGCACCCACGCCCGGGGCCGCTCCCCCGCCACCGCCACCCCCGCCCACCGTCCACGCGTTCAGCCACCCCTATGTGGTCGGTCCACCCGGGGGCGCGGCGGGTTCGCCGATGAGGATCCGCGCGGCGGCCGTCACCAGGGCGGCTGAGCCCGGCGCCGTCGCGGCGGCAACGGCCGCGGACACGCCTGAACGGGCGCGGCGACGCAGGCCGCCGAGGGCACGACTGATCGACCGCGGATTCCGCCACGAATATCCGGATTTGGAGTCCAACGCCGCGGCCCTGGCCTCGGATTCGGGCGCGGGAGCCGGGGGATTCGCCGGGACCTCCCACCGGGCCGGCCCCGCCGAGGCGGCGGGACCGGCCACCCTGACAGCGGATACTCTGGGCGTCGGCCCGGACATGCCGATGATGCCGAGCAACTGGGATACGGCCGACTGACTCAGCGCCGTCCTCACCGGTCGGGTTGATAGCGGGCCAGCAGAGACCGCACGGTGTCCATGGCCGCCACGGCGCGTTCCTTGTCGACGGCCTGGATCGCCATCACCGGGATGTACTCGTCGTCGGGCAGGTCGACTCGTGCCCAGCGGTGGCCCGGCGGAAACGACACGTCGACCACGTCGGGCCACGGGATCAGCCGGTCGCCCAACAGGTTGCGCACCGAAACGCCGGCCGCGCCCACCCGCAGCCGCGGCCGCGCGAACAGCAACACAACACCGCCGATGACCAAGCCGAGTGTTGCCATCGCAACCTGGTCGGCCGTCTGGAAGATCACCCCGGTGGACCTGATCTTGAGCAGCAGACCGACAGCGATGTGCGCCGAGGCGATCAGGAACGCCGCGGCGTAGACGAATGGCAGCGTGCGATGCGGGCGCAGTACGACGTCCCAGTCGCCGTGACCCGATGCGTCGGTCACGGGCGGGCGCGCAGGTCACGCAGTGTCAGGGCGGTGGTCAGCGCGGCCGCGGTCGCCTGGGCACCCTTGTCCTCCGACGACGTGGCCAGCCCGGCCCGGTCCAGCGCCTGCGCCTCGGTGTTGGTGGTCAGCACCCCGTTGGCGATCGGCGTCGACGCGTCCAGCGCGACCCGGGTCAGCCCCTGGGTCACCGCATCGCAGACATAGTCGAAATGCGGTGTCTCACCTCGAATTACGACTCCCAGGGCAATCACCGCGTCGTGGTTGCGGGCAAGTTCCTGGGCGACCACCGGGATCTCGATGGCGCCGGTCACGCGGACGACCGTGGGGCTTGCGATCCCGGACTCGCCGGCTACCTTGCGCGCCCCCGCCAGCAGCGCATCGCAGATCGTGCTGTGCCAGGTACTCGCCACGATCGCCAGCCGCAGCCCCGACGCGTCCAGCGACGGCACCTCCGGCACCCCGGCTGCGGGACTCACAAGCGGCTCACAAAGCACCACCGAATTCACCCGGCAAATGCGCGGATTCGTGAAAGTAGTCGTCGAGGTCGGCCAGGTCGTGTCCCATCCGGTCACGCTTGGTCATCAAATAGCGGATGTTCTCGGCGTTGGCCCGAACCGGAAGTGGAACCCGCTCGATGATGTGCAACCCGTACCCGTCCAGGCCGACCCGTTTGGCGGGGTTGTTGGTCAGCAGCCGCATCGAACGCACGCCGAGGTCGACGAGGATCTGCGCGCCGATGCCGTAATCCCTTGCATCCGCCGGCAACCCGAGCTTCAGATTGGCGTCCACGGTGTCTTCCCCGGCATCCTGCAGCTGGTAGGCCTGCAGCTTGTGCATCAAGCCGATCCCGCGACCCTCGTGGCCCCGCATGTAGAGCACCACGCCCCGGCCCTCCCGAGCGACCATGGCCATCGCGGCGTCGAGCTGCGGGCCGCAATCGCAACGGCGCGAGCCGAACACGTCGCCGGTCAGGCATTCGGAGTGCACGCGGACCAGTACGTCGTCGCCGTCGGTGTTGGGACCGGCGATCTCGCCGCGGACCAACGCCACGTGTTCGACGTCTTCATAGATGCTGCGGTAGCCGATCGCGCGAAAGTCGCCGTGCCGGGTCGGGATCCGGGCCTCGGCAATGCGCTCGACGTGCTTCTCGTGCTTGCGCCGCCACTCGATCAAGTCGGCGATCGTGATCAGCGCGAGGCCGTGTTCGTCGGCGAAGACCCGCAGCTCGTCGGTCTGGGCCATTGCGCCCTCGTCCTTCTGGCTGACGATCTCGCAGATCGCGCCGGCGGGCCGCAGGCCGGCCATCCGGGCGAGGTCGACGGCGGCCTCCGTGTGACCGGGCCGACGCAACACACCACCGTCCTTGGCGCGCAACGGGACAACGTGCCCCGGGCGGGTGAAGTCGGTGGCGGCGCTGTCCGGGTCGGCCAGCAATCGCATGGTGGTCGCCCGATCCGACGCCGAAATACCGGTCCCTACACCGAGTTTGGCGTCAACGGTGACAGTGTAGGCCGTCCCGTGCTTGTCCTGGTTCACCGCGTACATCGGCAGCAGGCCGAGCCGGTCGCAGATCGCGCCGTCCAACGGAACGCACAGGTATCCCGAGGTGTAGCGGACCATGAACGCCACCATCTCCGGCGTCGCCTTCTCGGCGGCGAAGATCAGGTCGCCCTCGTTCTCGCGGTCCTCGTCGTCGATGACGACGACGGCCTTACCGGCCGCAATGTCGGCAACCGCCCTTTCGACGGAGTCCAACTTCGTCATCGCTGCTACCTTGCTGTCCGTGAGGCCCGCGGGGAACTCAGATCTTGCACTCAGTATGAACCACGGCACGGGCGTCGTTATTGCGGCCGTTTGATCAGCGGGTCCGCCCCTGAGTGGACATCAACCGTTCGACGTATTTGGCGATGACGTCGGCCTCGAGGTTGACCCGCGCTCCCACCGGCGCGCGGCCCAGCGTCGTCATGTCACGGGTCGTGGGGATCAGCGACACCTCGAACCAGTCGTGCGGCTGCGCGCCCACCCCCGACACCGTCAGGGAGATGCCGTCGACGGTGATCGACCCCTTCTCCACCACGTAGCGGGCCACCGCCTCGGGCAGCGCGATCCGGACCACCTCCCAGTGCTCGGAGGGCATGCGCGCCACCACCTGCCCGGTGCCGTCGACATGCCCCTGGACGATGTGACCGCTGAGCCGGCTGTTCAGGGCCGCAGCCCGTTCCAGGTTCACGCAGCTGCCCAGCTCGAGTTCGCCGAGGTTGGAGCGGTTCAGGGTTTCGGCCATCACGTCGGCGGTGAACCGGCCGTCGCCGGTCAGCTCGACGACTGTGAGGCACACGCCGTTGACGGCGATCGAGTCGCCGTGCCCGGCGTCGGCGGTGACCAAAGGTCCGCGGATGGTCAGGCGCGCGGCGTCGGTGAGGACGTCCCGGCCGGTCACCTCCCCGAGTTCCTCGACAATTCCGGTGAACATCGCCCCAGGTTAGTGACTTGGAGCGGCGAACCACACCCCACTGGTGCACCGATCGCGCCGCGGTCACCCTCTACGATGCAGGGTATGCAGACCCGCCGCCTGTTGGCCGCCCTGGCATCGCTCAGCATCGCCGCCGCCCTGATCGTCGGCTGTTCGTCGGGATCCAAACCCAGCGGCGGGCCACTGCCGGATGCGAACACCCTGATCAAGCAGTCCACCCAGACCACCAGGGACGTCAAGAGCGCCCACCTGGTGCTGACGGTGACCGGCAAGATCCCGGGGATGCCGATCAAGAACCTCACCGGTGACCTCACCACGTCGCCGGCCACCGCCGCGAGCGGCAACACCACCCTCACCCTCGCCGGCTCGGACATCAACGCCGACTTCATCGTCGTCGACGGGAACTTGTACGCCACGCTCACGCCCAACAAATGGAGCGACTTCGGCAAAGCCTCCGATATCTACGACGTCTCGGTGATCCTCAGTCCCGAGTCCGGCCTGGCCAACGCGCTGTCGAACTTCAGCGACGCCAAGGCCGAGGGCCGCGACACCATCGACGGGCAGACCACGATCCGTATCAGCGGAAACGTCACCGCCGACGCGGTCAACAAGATCGCGCCGCCCTTCGGTGCGTCGGGTCCGGTCCCGGCGACGGTCTGGATCCAGGAGAACGGCGAACACGAACTGGTGCGGGCCAGCCTGCAGAAGAGCGCGGGCAACGCGGTTCAGATGACGCTGTCGAAGTGGGGCGAGACGGTTCAGGTCAGCAAGCCCCCGGTGAGCTCGTGAGCACGGCCGCCGGGCGCCGGGTCGCGATCGGCGCGGGCAGCCTGGCGGTGCTGCTGGGCGCCCTGGACGCCTATGTCGTGATCACCATCATGCGCGACATCATGCGCGACGTCGGCATCCCCATCAACCAGCTCCAGCGAATCACCTGGATCATCACGATGTACCTGTTGGGCTACATCGCTGCCATGCCGCTGCTGGGCCGGGCTTCCGACCGGTTCGGCCGCAAGCTGGTGCTGCAGATCAGCCTGGTCCTGTTCATCGTCGGCTCGGTTGTCACCGCGCTGGCCGGACATTTCGGCGACTTCCACATGCTGATCGGCGGCCGCACCATCCAGGGTGTGGCCAGCGGCGCGCTGCTGCCCGTCACGCTGGCGCTGGGAGCCGACCTGTGGGCGCAGCGCAACCGCGCCGGCGTGCTCGGCGGCATCGGCGCCGCCCAGGAACTCGGCAGCGTGCTGGGGCCGCTCTACGGGATCTTTATCGTCTGGCTGTTCCACGACTGGCGCGATGTCTTCTGGATCAATGTTCCGCTCACCTTGATCGCCATGGTGATGATCCAATTCAGCCTGCCACGACACCAGCGCGTGCAGAATCCCGAAAAGATTGACCTGGTCGGCGGGGTTCTGCTCGCCGTCACACTCGGCCTCGCGATCATCGGCCTGTACAACCCTCAACCCGACGGCAAAGAAATACTGCCCCCCTACGGGCCGCCGCTGGTGCTCGCGGCACTCGTGGTCGCGGTGCTTTTCCTGCTCTGGGAGCGCTTCTCCCGGACCCGGCTGATCGAACCGGAGGGCGTGCATTTCCGGCCCTTCCTGGCCGCGCTGGGCACCTGGGTGGCCGCGGGCGCAGCCTTGATGGTGACCCTGGTGAACGTGGAGCTGTTCGGCCAGGGGGTGTTGCAAATGGACCAGGCGCGCGCGGCCGGCCTGCTTTTGTGGTTCCTCATCGCACTGCCGGTCGGGGCGGTGCTCGGCGGGTGGATCGCCACCCGGACCGGCGACCGTGCGATGGCGTTCGTCGGGCTGATGATCGCCGCCTGCGGCTACTGGCTGATCCACTACTGGCGCCAAGATGTGCTGGATCGGCAGCACCACATTCTCGGGTTGCTCCACGTGCCGGTGCTGCACACCGACCTGCTGGTGGCCGGGCTGGGGCTCGGCCTGGTGATCGGCCCACTGACCTCTGCGGCGCTTCGGGTGGTGCCGTCTTCCCAGCACGGCATCGCCTCGGCAGCCGTCGTGGTCGCCCGGCAGACGGGCATGCTGATCGGCGTCGCGGCGCTGAGCGCCTGGGGTCTGTACCGGTTCAACCGGATCGTGGCCGGGTTGACGGCCACGATCCCGCCCGACGCGACGCTGTTCGAACGGGTTGCCGCGCAGGCCACCCTGTATCTGAAGGCGTTCGCGATGATGTACGGCGACATCTTCAAGGTCACCGCGATCATCTGCGTCGTGGGCGCGCTGCTGGGTTTACTGGTAGGCGGCAGATCCGAGCAGGCCGACGAACCCGAACTCACCGAAGAGCAGGCCGTCGCCCCGGTGAAGGGCTGACCCGGTCAGTCACCGCGCGCCACCAGGCTGAGCACCAGATCGGGTCCGCTCCGGTCGATCCCGTCGAACTGCCAGCGCAGCGCCCGCGCAATGGTCGGCACCCCCACGTCGCCGACCGCTGTGACGGGGCCACCCAGCAGGATCGGTGCCAGGTAGGCGAGGATCCGGTTGACCAGCCCGGCCCGCAGGAACGCGCCGGCCAGCGTCGGGCCACCCTCCAGCAGCACGTCGGTGCGGTCCGAGACCGCCTTGAGCACTTCCTTCGGATCGTGGGTGCGAATCAGCATCGTGCGTGAGTCGCCGTTGAGCACTTTGGCCTCCGACGGCAGGTCGCGCATGCCCACCACCACCCGAAGCGGTTGTCGCGGCGCCAGCAGGCCGTCGGCGCCCCGGGCCGTCAACGCGGGGTCGTCGGCCAGCACCGTGCCGGTTCCGACGACGATCGCGTCGGCGGTGGCGCGGCGGCGATGCAGGTCCAGCCGCGAGGCGTCGCTGGAGATCCACTGGCTCGTCCCGTCGGCGGCGGCGCTGCGCCCGTCGATGCTGCTGGCGTATTTCCACGTCACGTGCGGCAACCCGGTCCGCTGCTTGTAGAGCCATTCCCGCAGTGGGCCGCCCGCCACCTGGTCGGCCAGTACGCCGGCTTGCACCTGCACGCCGGCCGCCTGCAGCCGGCCCGCGCCGCCGCCCGCGATCCCGTTGGGATCGGTGACGGCGTACACCACCGCGCTCACTCGCGCCTCGACGAGGGCGTTCACGCACGGCGGGGTCTTCCCGAAGTGGTTGCACGGCTCGAGCGTCACCACCGCGATGCCGCCGGACGCCAGTCCGCCGGCCCGGCGCAACGCCACCACCTCGGCATGGTCGCCACCCGCCGGCTCGGTCGCACCGACGCCGACGACTCGGCCCTCGCGGTCGACGATCACGGCCCCGACCGGCGGGTTCGGGTAGGTGCTGCCCTTGACGAGGTAGGACTGCTCGATGGCCATGCGCATGGCCTCGTCGATGCTCTTGACCTGTTCGCCGCTCATGATCTCTTCACCGCGCGCAGATGCGGGGACGCCGCGCCGGCCCGCCGGCGCAGCGCCTCCAGCGCGGCCTGCGGCTCGTCCGCGCCGTACACCGCCGAACCCGCCACGAAGCAGTCGACGCCGGCCTCGGCGGCCTGCTCGATGGTGTCCTCGTTGATGCCGCCGTCGATCTCCACCAGAATTGTCAATTCCCCCGCGTCGATCATCTTGCGCACCGCGCGCACCTTCCCGAGCACCTCGGGGATGAACCGCTGGCCGCCGAAACCCGGCTCCACCGACATGATGAGCAGGGTGTCGAAGTGCGGAAGGATTTCCACATAGGGATCAAGCGGGGTTTTCGGCTTCACGCTGATGCCCGCCTTGGCGCCGGCGGCGCGGATGTCGCGCGCCACCCCGACCGGATTATCGGTGGCCTCGGCGTGGAACGTGACGTTGTGCGCCCCGGCTTCGGCGTACGGGGGCGCCCAGCGATCGGGATCCTCGATCATCAGATGGCAGTCCATGGGGATGGTCGCGGCGGCCAGCAGGTCTACCACCACGGGCAGGCCGACCGTGAGGTTCGGGACGAAGTGGTTGTCCATCACGTCGACGTGCAACCAGTCGGCGCCGGGCACGGCGGCGGCCTCGTCGGCGAGCCGGGCGAAATCAGCGGCCAGGATCGACGGCGCGATCAAGGGCCGTTCTGGTGGCCCGGACAAGAGAGGCATGAGCGACAGATTACGCAGCCTTGGGCCAGGCCTCACGCCAGGCGGCGCAGCACGGCCGCGGCCGGATCGCCGTGTCGCGGCCGTGCTACCCCACTTCGCGGCGCAGCACGGCCGCGAACATCGCGTCGGTGCCGTGCCGGTGCGGCCAGAGCTGCACATGGGGGCCGTCCCCCAGCCCGGTGACGGGCTCGAACAACGGCCGGGCGTCCACGGCGCTCACCGGATGACGGCGCAGGGCGTCGGCGACCACGCCCACCGTCTCGGCCAGGTGCGGCGAACACGTCGCGTACAGGACCACACCGCCGGGGCGGGTCAGCGCGATCGCGGCGACCAGCAGCTCGCGCTGCAGCTTGACCAGGACCGGCACGTCGGCCGGCTGCCGCCGCCACCGCGCCTCCGGGCGGCGCCGCAGGGCGCCCAGCCCGGTGCACGGCACGTCGACGAGCACCCGATCGAAGCCCGGCTCCAGCCCGCTCTCCCGTCCGTCGGCCCGCACCACGTCCACCGGGAGGCCGCGGGTGTTCTCGGCGACCAGGTCGGCGCGCCGCGGCGACGGCTCCACCGCCGTCACGCGGGCCCCGGCCTGATCGGCACCCAACGCCGCCAGCAGCGCCGTCTTGCCGCCCGGCCCCGCGCACAGGTCCAACCAACGCCCGGTGTCGCCGGGAACCGGCGCCAGCGCCAGCGCGCGCGCCACCAACTGGCTGCCCTCGTCCTGGACCAGCGCGGCGCCGTCGCGCACCGGCGCCAGCCCGCCGGGATCCCCGCCCGGCAGGTACACCCCGTACGGCGAGTACCGACCGACGGTGCCCCCCACCGCCTCGGCCAACTCCTCGGCGGTCAGCGCCCCGGGGCGCGCCGCCAGGTGCACCTGGGGCCGTTCGTCGTCGCTGGCCAGCACCGCGTCGAGTTCCCCGGCGGCCGCGCCCAGCGCATCAGCGAAGGCCTGCGCGATCCAGCGGGGGTGGGCGTGCACGAACGCGGCATGCCCCACCGGATCCTTGGCCGGGTCCGGAGCCAGCTCGTCGGTCCAGGACTTCTCGTCGCGGCCCGAGATGGTGCGCAGCACGGCGTTGACGAACCCCGCTCGCGCGGAATCGAACTCGATGCCGGCCTGCTCGACGGTGGTGGACACCGCGGCGTGCGCATCGACCCGGGTGCGCAACAGCTGATAGGCGCCGAGGCGCAGCAGGTCGAGCAGCACGGGATCGATCACGTCCGGCGAACGCCCGGCCGCCGCGCCGATGATCGCGTCGAGCAGGCCCCGGGTCCGGCAGGTGCCGTAGGTCAGCTCGGTGGCGAACGCGGCGTCGCGCCCGGTGATCCCGCGTTCCCGCAGCAGCGCGGGCAGGGCCAGGTTCGCGTACGCATCGCGCTGGCTCACCGCGCGCAACACCTCGAACGCGGCGGCACGCGCCGGGTCCAGCGGCCGGCGGCGTTGCCGGCGACGCGCCGAGGGCGGTACCGGGCTCATGAGGCGCGCGCGGCGGGGTCGAGCCGCGCTCCCCGCGCCCAGTCGACCGCGTCCATGGGTTTCTTACCGGGCGGCTGGATCCGGCCGAGCCGCACCGGGTCGGTGCCGGTACCGATCCAAACGCTGGTGCGTTCGACGTGAACGGTGCCCGGAGACAACGGCTTGGGCGCATCACCGGCGAGGCGTACCGGTCCGAGTTTGATGCGCAGGTCGCCGATCAGCGTCCAGGCGCCCGGGCTGGGCGTGACGGCACGGACGCGCCGTTCCACCACCGGCGCCGGCAGATCCCAGCGCACCCGGGCCTGTTCGACGGTGATCTTCGGTGCCAGGCTGATCCCCTCGGCGGGTTGCGGCCGCGGCGACAATGTTCCGTCGGCGATGCCGTCCAGCGTCGCGGACAGCAGCGCCGAACCCGAAACGGCGAGGCGCTCGAGCAGGTCCCCGGCGGTGTCGGTCGGCTGGATGTTCTCGGTGACGACACCATAGATCGGCCCGGAATCCAGGCTCGGCTCGATCTGGAAGGTGGTCGCGCCGGTGATGGTGTCGCCCGCGGCGACAGCGGCCTGCACCGGCGCCGCACCGCGCCACGCAGGCAGCAGCGAGAAGTGCAGGTTGACCCAGCCGTGCGCGGGCACCGCGAGCAGGCCCTCGCCCAACAGAGCGCCGTAGGCCACCACTGGGCAACAGTCCGGCGCCAACTCGGCCAGTTCGGCGACGAACTCCGCGGAGTTGGGCCGCGCGGGCCGCAGCACCGGGACGCCCCGGTCGAGCGCCTCGCGGGCCACCGGCGAGGGCTCGAGCCTGCCGCGCCGGCCGGACGCCGCGTCAGGCCTGGACAGCACGGCGACCACCTCGTGCCGGGGCGAGTCGAGGAGGCTGCGTAGCGCGGGCAGCGCGGGTTCGGGGGTGCCGGCAAAGACGAGGCGCACGGGCACAGTGTAGGGAAGGACACCCTGCAGCTTTCATTCGCGCACGTAGATTATTTCTCATGCATACCGTTGCTGGCGGTGATGGTCATCCGGCTTGACCGCACCGCGGAGCCGATGACGACGAGATCGAATACGCAGCCTTTTCCTTGCGCTCTCAGGAGGTCTGATGACTCTCGACACCACCATCCCCGACCGCCACACCCTGGTGTCCACATCGGTGTCATCAGCTGGACCCCCGAAGGCTTCTTCGGCCGTATGCCGGCCACCATCAGGCCGTACCGGCCTCGCCTGTCGCCGTCCGTGTTCCCCGCGGCTCTGTGGAGGCGGGAACGCCGATGGGCCGACGATCGAGGCGTACGCCTCGATGCCCAGCTCGTCGAACTGGCACAGCGCTACCTCGCCGACGGTGCCGTGCAGTGGGAATACCTGCTGGTCACCGCGGACAAGCGCGGAGCCGCAGCCGGTACGGGCGGCCCTGCCGTTCCCTACAGCTCCACGTCCACGTCCAGGTGGGCGTCGAGTTCCGCGCCGGCGGCGGTGAACGCCGTCAAGGCCCGCACCAGGCCGTGACGCTCCCGGGGCGGCATCCTTTCCACGATCGCGGCGATCTCGGCGCGCCGGTAGGCGGTGACCCGGGCGACGACCTCGCGCCCACGCGTGGTCGTCGCGGCCAGCAGTTCGCGCCGGGACGTCGGGTGCGGCAACCGGTCGATCAGCCCCGCTGCGACGAGGCGGTCGACCATCCGGCCGGTCGCCGACGGTTGCACGCCCAGCAGTCCGGCCAGCGTGGCCAGGTTGACCGGGCCCCGATTGGCCAGGATCACCAAGGTCCGGAATTGCGCAATGGTGATGGTCTCGTCGACTCGCCCGATCGAGCGGGCCGATACGGCAACCAACAGCCGGGAAGCCGTCAGCAACGCGTCGGTGATCACATCCAGTGACTCGTCGGCGGTCTTCACATCGTCTTTTGCCATCGTGCCACCCATTTCCGACTGTTCCTACGAGCCGCCGCCGGCTGAAGAAATAGCGAATTTTAACAGCCCCCAAACTTCGTCCTGGCACATTGTTGTCCGGATTGTCCGGTCGAACTATCGCTTCAGGACGTCGCCTTCCGGTCACCCGATGTGCAGCGGGTCGATCTGGACTCGCACCGGCTCGTGAGCTTGCCGGGCACTGAGCACAGCGATGCCGCGCCGCAGGCTGGCCGCCAGCTGCAGACCCTGCTCGCGGGGGACGCGCACCAGCATCCTGGTCACCGGCATGCCGGCGGCGATACCCGCGGGGCGCCGCGCACCAGGCGGCAGCTCCACCGGGCCGAACACGTCGGCGCCCTCGGGCAGGCGGGCCTCGTCGAGCAACGCCGCGACCGCCCCGGGAAGCCCGTCGATCGCGGCCATGTGCACGCTGGGCGGCAACCCGACTTCGGTTCTGGCCGTCAGGTCGGCCTCGGCATGGCCGACCGGGTCCCAGCGAATCAGCGACTGCACCGTCGAGATGGACGAATCGGCAACCACCGCCACCACACCGCCGCCGCCGCGGGCGCGCACCAGCGCGGCCGCGGTCATCCAGCGCCACAGGGCATCCTCGGCGGCACGCAGATCTTGGCGGCCCAGCAAAGCCCAGGTGTCCAGCAGCAGCGCCGCCCCATATCCGCCGGGTGCCCTGGGTTCGGCGCCCGGCGTGGCCACGACCAGGGCCGGTCGAGCATCGACCTCCGGCACGATCGCGTCGCCGGCCGAAGTGATGACCGGCGTTCCCGCGAAGGCACGGCCGAGTTCCTCGGCGGTGCGCCGCGCCCCGATCACGACCGCGCGCACCGACCCCGAGCCGCAGCGGGCGCACCGCAGTGCGGGCTCGGCGCGGCCGCACCAGCGGCACACGGCAGTCGACCCGCTGCGCTGCGGTGGCTCTGCCGGTGACTCGGCCAGGGACAGGGGCCCGGTGCAGTGCCGGCACCGGGCAATGGCGCGGCAGCGGCCGCAGGCCAGGGACGGGACATAGCCCCGCCGCGGCACCTGGACCAACACCGGCGCGCCGGACTGCAGCGACGCGCGGGCGGCGCGCAGCGCGACCGATGGGATGCGAGCGGTACGCGCCCCGGGGTCGCGCGCGTCCTCGTAGCCACTGTCGTCGAGGGCCACCACCCGCGGGGTGCGGGCGCGTACCACCGCACGCGCTGCCACCACGTCGTGTGCCCAGCCGCTGCGCACCAGCGCGTGCGCTTCGGCGGTGCGGGCATAGCCGCCGATCAGCGCCGCGCAACGTGCCTGGTGCGCCCGCAACATCGCCACCTCGCGGGCGTGCGGATACGGCGCCCGCGGCTCGGCCAGGCTGTCGTCGGAGTCGGCCCACACCATGACCAGACCCAGGTCGCTCAGCGGCGCAAACACGGCGCTGCGGGTACCGATCACCAGCCGCGCGGTGCCACGCAACGCCGCCAACCACCGCCGGTACCGGGCGGCCGGTCCCAGGCCCGCCGACAGTGCGACCACGCTGCCCTCGTCGATCAGCGCCGTCGCGGCCGCCCACAGCGCGTCGAGGTCCCGCTGGTCGGGAACTATCGCCAGCACCGCCCGGCCCACGCGGACGGCCTGCGCGGCGGCCTCGGCGAATCGGTCCGCCCACGCCTCCCCCGGGAGCGCCTGCCAGACCGCGCGGGCGGCACGCGCCTGGGCCAGGGCACCCAGGAACTGCCCGCCGCGACCGTAGGCGTCCCAGCCCGACGGGTCGACCGGCGCCGGCAGGCGCGCCGGCGCGGCGGGGACGGCCTCGATTTTGCGAACTTCCCGTTCCACCCGGGCGTGGCGCGCAGGCACCGCCAGCCGCAACACGTCCGGCCGGGTCCCCGCGTAGCGGGCGGCCACTGCGTCGACCAGACGGCGGATCTCAGGGGTGAGCACCGGTTCGGCCGACACCACCCGATCCAGCCAGCCGAGCTTGCCCGCGTGATCGCTGTCGTTGCGGCGTTCCAGCACGAACCCGTCGACCAACCGCCCGTGGAACCGCACCCGCACCCGCACCCCGGGCTGGGCATCGTCGGACTGCTCGGCCGAGACCAGATAGTCGAACTCGCGATCCAGATGCGGCACCGACAACATCGGCAGCACCCGGGCGATCGGCTCCACCTGCACCGGCATGCGCACACTCGGGGTCACCGGCCGCTCAATCCCTGAGAAGCGTGGCTAATCAGGTTGTTCAGCCGGCCAATCGACGGCCTCTGCGTCGCCGCCCCACGAGTCGGCAACCTCCTCGCGACCGAAGAAGAAACCGGCGGTGAGCAAGATCTGCGCCGCGGCGTACAACCACCAGATCGGCACCGCCAAAGCGTCGTTGTGCAGCACGAAACGGCCGATGCCGAACATCGAATCGGAGGCCGCAAAACACAGCGCCCCCACCGCAGCCCAGATCGTGGGCAGCCGCGCAAACTGAGCCGTGCACACCATCGCGGTCAGGACGCCGATGTAGACCGTCACCGGGAGCGTGAGATCGTCGCGGCTCAGCCGGGGCCAGAACCACCCCAGCAGCACCAGCGTCAACAAGCAGACCAGAACGGCGATGGCGATGCGCGGCGGCGACGGCCGCGCAGTGCGCGCCAGGGGCAGCAGCGCGCCCACAAAGCACAAGTGCGCCAACATGAATGCCGTCAGGCCCGCGACGAACGACAGTGTCCACCACGGAATCGCCAGCAGCCAGTCGCCGGTGGCCGACAACAGCAGCGAGGGCATCAGCCATCGCCGCTCCCGCACGAGGGGATGCGCGACGGCAGCCAGGGTCAGCAGCAACGCCATCAGCGCCTTGAACGGCGGCTGCATGATCCAGTGGCCGGTCAGCTCGGTCCCCGGCGGCGAACGCAATGCGAGCACCGTCAGGTAGACGCCGTAAGAAACGCCGGCCCAGCCCGCTACCACCCATCCGCCGGACACCAGGCGAGGTGCGTACGGTACCTCCATGCCCAGCCTCGACAACACAGCCGACGAAAGACCAGCAATCGACCCCATCTTGCAGAAGGTACTGGATGCGGTTCCGTTCCGGCTATCAACCGAGGAGGGTGTCGACGCAGCCCGGCAGCGGTTCCGCGACCTGCCGCGCCGGCAGGTGTACCCGGAGCTGCGGGTCGAGGACCGGACCGTCCCGGGGCCGGCGGGCCCCATCGCCGTCCGGATCTACTGGCCGACAGCCGAAGCCGGCGGCGAAGCCCGGCCCGTCGTCATGTTC
Organism: Mycobacterium sp. THU-M104; assembly: GCF_049197365.1. Taxonomy (NCBI): domain Bacteria; kingdom Bacillati; phylum Actinomycetota; class Actinomycetes; order Mycobacteriales; family Mycobacteriaceae; genus Mycobacterium; species Mycobacterium sp. THU-M104. The sequence goes on along the minus strand of NZ_JBMIOP010000206.1, from coordinate 16,303 downwards.
TTCCACGGCGGCGGCTTCGTCGTGGGCGATCTGGACACCCACGACGGCACGGCGCGCCGGCACGCGGTCGGCGCCGACGCGATCGTGGTGTCCGTCGACTACCGGCTGGCACCCGAGCACCCCTACCCCGCGGCCGTCGAAGACGCTTGGGCCGCAACGCTGTGGGTCGCGCAGCGCGGCTCGGAGATCGGCGCCGACGGGCAGCGGATGGCCGTCGCCGGGGATTCGGCGGGCGGCACGATCGCCGCGGCGATGGCACAGCGCAGCCGGGACCGGGATAGCCGGCCGATGGCGTTCCAGCTGCTGTGGTACCCCTCGACGCTGTGGGACCCGTCGCTGCCGTCGTTCACCGAGAACGCCGCCGCGCCGATCCTCGACGTGAAGGCCGTCGCCGCGTTCTCCCGTTGGTATGCAGGCGATGTCGACATGTCCAACCCGCCTCCGGACATGGCGCCCGGACGCGCGGGAAACCTGGCCGGGTTGCCGCCCGCCTACATCGGCGTCGCCGGCTACGACCCGCTGCGCGACGACGGAATCCGCTACGGCGAATTGCTGGCCGCCGCCGGTGTTCCCGTCGAGGTGCACAACGCCGAGACGATGGTGCACGGTTACCTCGGTTACGCCGGCGTGGTGCCCGCGGCCACCGCCGGGCTGGACCGTGGGCTGGCCGCACTGCGCCGGGCGCTGCACACGTAGTCCCGGCGCCAAAGGGATCGCGACAAATGCGTACCGTGAAGCCATGACAGAGCCGAAGACCGCCCGACCCGGCATCGATCCGACGTTCAAGTCGTTGCTCGACGCGTTCCCGATGACGTTCCGCGCATCCGACGGTGTCGAGGCCGCCCGCGCGCGGATGAAACAGCTCGCGGTGCCCCAGGAGATGCTTCCCGACCTGCGCATCGAGGAGCGCACGGTCGGCTACGGCGATCTGACCGGCATTCCGGTGCGGATCTACTGGCCGCCGGGCGCTGAGGAGCCCCTGCCCGTCATCGTCTTCTACCACGGCGGCGGGTTCTGCCTCGGCGACCTGGACACCCACGACCCCGTCGCCCGCGCGCACGCCGTCGGCGCGGAGGCCATCGTGGTGTCGGTCGACTACCGGCTGGCTCCCGAGCACCCGTTTCCCGCGGGGGTCGACGACTGCTGGGCCGCGTTGCGATGGGTCGCCGACAACGCCGCCGAACTCGGCGGCGACCCGGACCGCATCGCCGTGGCCGGCGACTCCGCAGGCGCCAACCTCGCCGCCGTGATGGCCCACCTGGCCCGCGACAACGCCGCCAATGGCGGGCCGGCGCTGGCCTTCCAGCTGCTGTGGTACCCGACGGTGTGCGCCGACATGTCGCTGCCGTCGTTCACCGAGAACGCCACCGCGCCGGTCCTGGACCTCGAGGTCATCGACGCCTTCCTGACCTGGTACCTGCCGGACTTCGACATCAGCGATCGCGCGGCCCTGCCCGTCACGTTCGCCCCGGCCGGCGCGACCGATCTGTCCGGGTTGCCGCCGGCCTATATCGGAACCGCCGAGCACGACCCACTGCGCGACGACGGGGCCCGCTACGCCGAGCTGCTCACCGCCGCCGGGGTTCCCGTCGAGCACAGCAACGAACCCACCCTGGTGCACGGCTACGTCAGCTTCGCGATGGTGATCCCCGCCGCCGCCGAGGCCACCGACCGCGGGCTGGCGGCCCTGCGCAAGGCGCTGCACGCGCGCTCCGGCGCGCCCGGGACTTGAGTCCGGTCGCCCGGCGTCGGAAGCTGGACCACATGGGTATCAGCCCCGACTACCAGGGCGGTGGAAGGTCCTTGAGCAGGTTCTGGGACGAGCACCGCTTGCAGGCCTACGAGGGCGTCAGCGTCCCGGGTTTTCCTGACCTGTTCAACGTGTTCGGCCTCTGGCAGGACAGCTGCCGGCTGGCCAACAGCTACTACTTCGACAAGAACGGCGACCTGCCGCTACGCCCGGCCACCACGGTGGAGGCCTACTGGCGCAGCCGGCGGTTCACGCTCGACGACTACCGGTTCAGGGCCTAGGGCTACGGTTTCACGCGTGGCCAAGGAGTTTTCCCACCTCGACGAGTCGCTCCGCGAGTTCATCGCCCGCCAGGGCATGTTCTCCGTCGCCACCGCGCCCTCCGAGGGAGGACGAAGCAACTTGTCCCCCAAGGGTTATCAAGACACCTTCGCGGCGCTCGACGACCACATCGTGGCCTACCTGGACCTGTTCGGCAGCGGCGCGGAGACCGTCGCACACCTTCGGGACAACGGCCGGATCACGCTCATGTTCTGCTCGTTCATCCGCACGTCGCGGATACTGCGGCTGTCCGGAACCGGGCGGGTGATGCGCCCCGACGACGCCGAGTTCGGCGGCCTGCCCGCGCTGGACCCCGACCATCCGCTGCCGTAGGCACCGCGAGCAGGCCTGAAAGCTAGATCGCGGCTTTGAGTGCGTCGACCTTGTTCAGTTGCTCCCACGGCAATTCGATGTCGGTACGGCCGAAGTGCCCGTAGGCGGCGGTCTGCGCGTAGATCGGGCGCAGCAGGTCCAGGTCGCGGACGATCGCACCTGGACGTAAGTCGAACACCTCGCCGATGGCCTTCTCGATCTTGACCGGGTCGACAGTCTCGGAACCGAAGGTCTCGACAAACAGGCCGACCGGCGCGGCCTTGCCGATCGCGTAGGCCACCTGCACCTCGACGCGCTCCGCCAGGCCGGCGCCCACGATGTTCTTGGCGACCCAGCGCATCGCGTACGCCGCCGACCGGTCCACCTTGGACGGGTCCTTACCCGAGAAGGCGCCGCCGCCGTGGCGGGCCCAGCCGCCATAGGTGTCGACGATGATCTTGCGGCCGGTGAGCCCCGCGTCCCCCATCGGGCCGCCGAGCACGAACTTGCCGGTCGGGTTGATCAGCAGCCGCGTCGACGACGTGTCCAGCGTGTCGTGCGCGAGGTCGTTGAGCACGGTGTTGAGCACCTTGTCCCGCAGGTCGGGAGTCAGGGTGTTCTCCAGGTCGACGTCGGCAGCGTGCTGCGTGGACATGACCACGGTGTCCAGGCGGGTGGGCACGTTGCCCTCGTAGCCGATGGTGACCTGAGTCTTGCCGTCGGGCCGCAGGTAGGGCAACACACCGCTCTTGCGGACCTCGGTCAGCCGCCGCGACAGCCGGTGCGCCAGCGCGATCGGCAGCGGCATCATCTCCGGGGTCTCGTTGATCGCGTAGCCGAACATCAGGCCCTGGTCACCGGCACCCTGGGCGTCCAACGGGTCCGCAGCACCCTCCACGCGCGCCTCGTGGGCCGTGTCGACCCCCTGGGCGATGTCAGGTGACTGCGCACCGATCCCGATGTTGACCCCGCAGGTGAGACCGTCGAAGCCCTTGTCGGATGAGTCGTAGCCGATCTCCAGGATCCGCTCGCGGACGGTGTTGGTGATGTCGGCGAACGCCTCCTTGGCCGTCGTCGTCACCTCGCCTACCACGTGCACCTGGCCGGTGGTCACCAGCGTCTCGACGGCCACGCGTGAGCGGGGGTCTGCGGCAAGCAGCGAGTCGAGGACCGAGTCACTGATCGCATCGCAGATCTTGTCCGGATGCCCCTCGGTCACCGACTCACTGGTAAACAACCGACCCTTTTCACTCACTGTTGTCAATCCCTTCCCATTAATTAGTCAGTCGAACTATATCGTCCGGCCCCTGCCGCGATCCGCCGGGTGATGCCCATCCAACCCAAGCCCGGAGCCCGGCGCCGCTATCCGGCCTCGCCGCGCAGGAACGCGACAATCGCGTCAACGATACGACTCGCCATCAACGTCTTGGAACCGTGTTGCAGCGCCGACTCGGTCCCGTCAGAAGCCAGCAACCAGCCGTCGTTGCTGTCCACCTCGAATGCCCGGCCCTCGCCGACGGCGTTGACGACCAACAGGTCACACCCCTTGCGACGGAGCTTCTCGCGCGCGTGGAACAGCACGTCGCCGTCGGCGTCCCCGGTCTCGGCGGCAAACCCGACGATGGCCCGCATGTTGGGCAGCTCGCCGTGGACGCGCGCCCGCACCGCGGCGGCCAGCACGTCGTCGTTGCGCACCAGCGAAATCGCCGGTGGCTCCTCGGCGCCTTTCTTGATCTTGGCGGCCGCGACCTGCGCGGGCCGGAAGTCGGCGACGGCCGCCGCCATCACCAGGACGTCGGCCGCCGAGGAGTGCTTGGACACCGCGTTGCCGAGTTGCTCGGCCGAGCTGACACGAACGACCTCGACGCCGGCGGGGTCGATCAGCCCCGCGGTGTGCCCGGCGATCAGGGTGACCTCGGCGCCGCGCTGCGCGGCGACCCGCGCGACCGCATAGCCTTGCTTGCCGGAGCTGCGGTTGCCGATGAAGCGCACGGGATCGATCGGTTCCCGGGTGCCGCCGGCCGTCACCAGCACCTTGCGGCCGGCCAGGTCGTAGGTCAGCGCGTCGTGCCGCTCCAGCAGCAGCTGGGCCAGCGTGGTGATCTCTTCGGCCTCGGGTAGCCGGCCCGTCCCGGTGTCGGCGCCGGTGAGGCGTCCGGCCGCGGGTTCCAGCACAACGGCCCCGCGCCTGCGCAGGGTGGCCACGTTGTCGACGGTGGCCGGGTGCCGCCACATCTCGGTGTGCATCGCCGGGGCGAACAGCACCGGGCAGCGCGCGGTGAGCAGGGTGGCGGTCAGCAGGTCGTCGGCTCGCCCGGCCACCGCCCGGGCCAGCAGGTCCGCGGTCGCCGGCGCCACCACGACCAGGTCGGCCTGCTGACCGATCTGCACGTGCGGCACGTCGGGGACGTCGGAGAAGACGCCGGTGTGAACCGGCTGGCCGGACAGGGCTTCGAAGGTCGCGGCGCCGACGAAGCGCAACGCGGACTCGGTGGGGACCACCCGAACCGCGTGACCGGCCTCGGAGAGCTGGCGAACGACGGTGCACGCCTTGTAGGCGGCGATCCCGCCCGAGACGCCGACGACGATCCGCTTGCGTTCCACAGCCGAGCCCGGGCCTGCCCTGTTACTCGCCCTCGGTGTGCTCGAGCAGGTCGGCGTGGATCTCGCGCATCGCAATGGACAGCGGCTTCTCCTGCAGGCCGGGCTCGACGAGCGGGCCGACGTATTCGAGGATGCCCTCACCGAGTTGGTTGTAGTAGTCGTTGATCTGCCGGGCCCTCTTGGCCGCGTAGATCACCAGGGCGTACTTGCTCGAGACGCGGTCCAGCAACTCGTCGATGGGCGGGTTCGTGATGCCCAGCGGGGTGTCGTAGACGCGCTGACCACCTGCGGAGGGATCGAACCGGTCGACGCCGGCGGCGGTCGGCGATGCGTCGGACTGCGGAATACTCACGTAAGAAAATCTCCTGGCGGCGTAGAGCGGTGCGAAAACGGCTCGCAACGTTGGGCTCGATGTTATTCGGCGAGGCGGCTTATGCCGGGCCCGGGGCAGTTCCCACCAGCAAGGATACCAATTCGGCACACGCAGATTCCAATTGGCTGTTCACCACCACCGTGTCGAACTCGTTTTGGGCCGCCAGTTCCAGCCGCGCGGTGTCGAGACGCCGCCGTATCGCCTCGGGTGTCTCGGTTCCGCGGCCGACCAGCCGGGCCCGCAGATCCTCCCAGCTCGGCGGCGCGAGGAACACGGTGATGGCCTCGGGCATCGCCTTCTTGACCGCCTTGGCGCCGGCCAGGTCGACCTCGATGAGCACCGGGACACCCGCCGCGGCGGCCGCCCGCACCGGCCCGGCCGGGGTACCCGACCGGTGCAGCCCGCCGTGGATCTCGGCCCATTCGAGCAGGTCGCCGTCGTGGATCAGCCGCTGAAAGCGTTCCGGGCTGACGAAGTGGTAGTCGACGCCGTCGACCTCGCCCGGCCGCGGCGCCCTGGTCGTCGCCGAGACGCTGAAGTGCAGGTCCGGTATTCGCTCACGCAGACACCGAACCACGGACGACTTACCGACCGCTGAGGGACCGGACAGCACGACCACGCGGCCCGCCGGCTCGCGGCGCCCCCCGTGTCCGGCGGCCGGTCCCTCGCCGGCGCTCACAGGCGCTCCGGCCTGCATCCTCGGCGCGGGTTAGGCGGAGCCGAACTTGTCCAGCAGGGCCTTGCGCTGCCGATCGCCGAGCCCGCGCAAGCGCCGGGTCGGCGCGATCTCGAGCTCGGTCATGATTTCCTGCGCTTTGACCTTGCCCACCTTCGGCAGGGCCTCCAGCAGCGCAGAAACCTTCATCTTGCCCAGAACTTCATCGGTCTCGGCGTCCTTGAGCACCTGGGTCAGGTTGGTGCCACCGCGCTTGAGCCGATCTTTGAGTTCTGCGCGAGCTCGACGAGCGGCAGCCGCCTTCTCCAACGCGGCCGCGCGCTGCTCGTCGGTCAACTGGGGAAGGGCCACGATTCCTCCGTATCTGATCAATCAATCTCAATCGATCTCGTTTGTCTCTGCCGGTTACCACCAGCGGAGACGACCGTACTCAGGCTTCCTGACGAAATCTAACCCGCCCCCTCACTCGAGGGAGTAAATGCCCAGCGTAAACCTGGCGCGGCGACCCTCGGACGGGCGGCCGAAAGGGATCGGCGCGAACTCGGACCCCGCCACGGTGCACCCTCGCGCCGGGCCGGTCCGGCCGCCGCCTCAAGGCCATCTAGCAGGCCTTTTACGCATTACAGGCGGTGTCCGCCCGGTGCGGTGCGCGTTCTCGCCGGCGGGCCGCGACCACCTGCGACGGACGGACGCACGGCCGATCCGGCAGATCACGCACTCGGGTGGCGTGTCGCGCGTGTCGCGCACCGGTCACACGCCGCTGCGACCGAACAACCTGCTGCGGCTGACCCTGCGCCGCGATCGGCTACCATCGTGCGGTGCCGCAACTGCGGATCCGCCAGGCGGCTGAGTTGCTGGGAGTCAGTGACGACACCGTTCGGCGCTGGATCAACCAGGGTGCGTTGGCCGTCAGCCACGATGCGGCCGGCCGCAAAGTCATCGCCAGCGAGGACCTCGCCGAGTTCTCCCGCACCAATGCGCCGGCCCCACCGCCGGACCCGCTCAGCATCGGCAGCTCGGCCCGCAACCGGTTCGTCGGTCTGGTCACCAGGGTCATCAGCGACCGGGTGATGACGCAGGTGGAGATGCAATGCGGCCCGTTCACCGTGGTGTCGTTGATGAGCACCGAGGCCGCCCAGGAGCTGCAGCTGCGGCCCGGCTCCGTCACCGTGGCCGTCGTCAAGGCCACCAACGTCATCGTCGAGACCGCCGACCCCGGCGCGGCGATAGCGTCCGACTGACGCGGCTACGGCCTCGACAGGTACGCGACGGCGTCCAGCATTCGCTGGCCGGCCGCCCGCAGGTCCGGTATGCCCGGTCCGGCCCGCAGCACCTCCCGCGACACCGCGGGCAGCAGTTGGCCTGGTGCGGCGCCGCCCAGCCCGCCGAGCGCTTCGGGCCGTCCGCCTTGCGCCCCGATACCGGGGACCAGCACCGGGCCGTCCAACGCGCTGAGATCGGGCGCTTCTGACACCGTGGCCCCCACCACCACACCGACATAGCCCGGGCCGTACGACGCGTTCGCCCGATTCAGCACCGCCGCCTGGTCGACGACCAACTGGGCCACGGTGCGGCCGTCGAAGACCGCGCGCTGCACCGTGGCGCCCTCCGGGTTCGACGTGGCCGCCAGCACGAACACGCCCCGGTCGTGGGCGACGGCGGCCTCCAACAGCGGTCGCAGCGAGCCGAACCCCAGATAGGGCGAGGCCGTCACCGCGTCGGCGGCCAACGGCGAATCTCCCGCCCAGGCGGCGGCGTAGGCGGCCATCGTCGTCCCGATGTCCCCGCGCTTGGCGTCGGCCAGCACCAGCACCCCGGCCGACCGCAACGCCGCGAACGTGCGCTCCAGCACCGCATAGCCGGCGGCTCCGTAGGCCTCGAAGAACGCCACCTGAGGCTTGACGACGGCGAACCCCGCAAAGGCCTCGACGCAGGTGTCGCAGAACGCGGCCAGCCCGTCGGCATTCGCCGGCAGGCCCCACGCCCGCAGCAGGTCCGGATGCGGGTCGATGCCCAGGCACAGCGGCCCGCGACTCAGCTTCGCCGCAGCCAGCCGCGCGCCGAATCCGGTCCCGGAACTCGTCACGGCGCAGCGCCGGTCGCAGTACCCGTGGGATCTATCACGCTGTGGAGCTCCTGCAGGCACCGCACGCCGATGTCGCCCCGGATCCCGGCTTCGATGCCCTGCACCGCCGCCGACGCGCCCTGCACCGTCGTGACACAGGGGATGTTGACCCCGACCGCAACAGAACGGATCTCGTAGCCGTCGATGCGCGGCCCGGAGTTGCCGTAGGGCGTGTTGATCACCATGTCGACCTCGCCGGCCTTGATGGCCTCGACCGCGGAGACCTCCGGGCGGCCCGGCTCCGGCGGCTCGAAGTGCTTGCGTACCTCGTCGCAGGGAATGCCGTTGCGGCGCAACATCTCCGCGGTCCCTTCGGTAGCCAGGACGCGGAATCCGAGGTCGGCCAGTCGTTTGACCGGGAACACCAGTGACCGCTTGTCGCGGTTGGCGACCGAGACGAACACGGTGCCCTCGGCCGGCAGCGACCCGTAGGCGGCGGTCTGGCTCTTGGCAAAGGCGCTGCCGAAGTCGCGGTCGATACCCATGACCTCGCCGGTCGACTTCATCTCCGGGCCCAGCAGCGAGTCGATCGCCGCCCCGTCGGCGCTGTGGAACCGGTGGAACGGCAGCACCGCCTCCTTGACCGCGATCGGCGCCGTCGGCGCGGCGTGCGCGCCGTCCCCGGAAGTGGCCAGGATTCCTTCGTCACGGAGCTGGGAGATCTTGGTGCCCAGCATGATCCGCGCGCAGGCCTTGGCGAGCGGGATGGCGGTGGCCTTGGACACGAACGGTACCGTGCGGCTGGCGCGGGGATTGGCCTCCAGGACGTAGAGCACGTCATCCTTGAGGGCGTACTGCACGTTGAGCAGGCCGATCACGCCGATGCCGTGGGCGATGGCCTCGGTTGCGTGACGGACCTTCTCGATGTCGCTGCGGCCCAACGTGACCGGCGGCAGCGCACACGCCGAGTCACCGGAGTGGATCCCGGCCTCCTCGATGTGCTCCATGATGCCGCCGATGTAGACCTCCGTGCCGTCGCACAGCGCGTCGACATCGATCTCGACCGCGTCCTCGAGAAAGCGGTCGACGAGCACGGGATGCTCGGGCGACAGCTCGGTGGCGCGGCCGATGTAACCCTTCAGCGTCTCGTCGTCGTAGACGATCTCCATGCCGCGGCCGCCCAGCACATACGACGGCCGCACCAGCACCGGATAGCCGATGTCCTCGGCAATCCGGCGCGCCTGGGCGAAGGTCGTCGCCATGCCGTAGCGGGGGGCGGGCAGGCCCGCCGTGGCCAGCAGGTCGCCGAACGCGCCGCGGTCCTCGGCCAGGTCGATGGCCTCCGGCGGGGTGCCGACGATGGGAACCCCGGCATCGGCGAGGCGTTGCGCGAGCCCGAGGGGCGTCTGGCCGCCGAGCTGCACGATGACGCCCGCGACCCCGGGGCCCCCCGAGCCATGGCCGGCCGACTCGGTTTCGGCGCGGAAGACCTCGAGGACGTCCTCGAACGTCAGGGGCTCGAAGTAGAGCCGGTCGGCGGTGTCGTAGTCGGTGGACACCGTCTCCGGGTTGCAGTTGACCATCACGGTCTCGAAACCCGCCTGGCTCAGCGTGGTTGCCGCATGCACACAGCTGTAGTCGAATTCGATGCCCTGCCCGATCCGGTTCGGGCCGGAACCCAGGATCAGCACCTTGGGCTTCTCGGTCTGCGGGGCCACCTCCGTCTCCGCGGCAGGGTCGAGCTCATAGCTGCTGTAGTGATAAGGCGTCTTGGCCTCGAACTCCGCGGCGCAGGTGTCGACCGTCTTGTACACCGGGTGGATGCCGAGGCGCTCGCGTAGCGACCGCACCCCGTCCTCGCCGGCCAATTCGGGTCGCAGCGCGGCGATCTGGCGGTCCGACAGGCCGTTGTGCTTGCCGCGGCGCAGCAGCTCCGCGTCGAGCACGGGGGCCTCGGCCAGTTCGTCGCGCAGCGCCACCAGCTCGCCGATCTGCGCGACGAACCACGGGTCCACGCCGCTGGCCTCAGCGACCCGCTCCACCGACGCGCCCAGGCGCAGCGCCCGTTCCACGTCATAGAGCCGCCCTTCGGTCGGGGTCCGCAGCCGGGTCAGCACCTCCTCGGCTCCCCCTTCCGGCCCGTCGGGGTCCGGGGTGGTCCAGAATCCGGCACGGGTGGTCTCCAACGACCTCATCACCTTGCCCAACGCCTCGACGAAGTTGCGCCCCAACGACATCGCCTCGCCCACGGATTGCATCGTGGTGGTCAGGGTGGGGTCGGCGCCGGGGAACTTCTCGAACGCGAACCGCGGGGCCTTGACCACGACGTAGTCCAGCGTGGGTTCGAAGGCGGCCGGTGTCTCCTTGGTGATGTCGTTGACGATCTCGTCGAGGGTGTAGCCGATGGCGAGCTTCGCGGCGATCTTGGCGATCGGGAATCCGGTGGCCTTGGACGCCAGCGCGCTCGAGCGGGACACCCGCGGGTTCATCTCGACGACGACCAGCCGGCCGTCGGCCGGATCGACCGCGAACTGGATGTTGCAGCCGCCGGTGTCGACGCCGACCTCGCGCAGGATCGCAATGCCCAAATCGCGCATCCGCTGGTATTCCCGGTCAGTCAGCGTCATGGCCGGCGCGACGGTGACCGAGTCGCCGGTGTGCACGCCCATCGGGTCGATGTTCTCGATGGAGCACACCACGACCACGTTGTCGTGGCCGTCGCGCATCAGCTCGAGCTCGAATTCCTTCCAGCCGTAGATGGATTCCTCGATCAGCACGTTGGCGCTGGGCGAGGCCGCCAGCCCGGCACCGGCCATCCGCTCGATCTGCTCGCTGGAGTGCGCCATGCCCGAGCCCAGCCCGCCCATGGTGAAGCTGGGCCGCACCACCACCGGAAGCCCCAGCTCAGCGACCGTCTCGCGGACCTCTTCCATGGTGAAACACACCCGGCTGCGCGCGGATTCGCCGCCGACCTTGGCGACGATGTCCTTGAACATCTGCCGGTCCTCGCCGCGCTGGATCGCGTCGAAGTCGGCCCCGATCAGTTCGATGCCGTACCGCTCCAGCACCCCGTTCTCGTGCAGGGCGACCGCGGTGTTGAGCGCGGTCTGCCCACCCAGGGTGGCCAGCAGCGCGTCGATCCGGTTGCCGCGCTCGGCCTGCTGGGCGATCACCCGTTCGACGAAGGCCGGCGTCACGGGCTCGATGTAGGTGAAGTCGGCGTACTCGGGGTCGGTCATGATGGTGGCCGGGTTGGAGTTGACCAGGCTCACCTGCAGGCCCTCGGCCCGCAGCACCCGGCAGGCCTGCGTGCCGGAGTAGTCGAATTCGCAGGCCTGCCCGATCACGATCGGCCCCGAGCCGATCACCAGCACGTGATTGAGGTCGGTGCGACGCGGCACTAGCGCTCCCTTCCGGTTGTCTGGGCGCGAGCGCGCGCGTTGAAACGCCGACACGCCGTCAATGGCGCACAACCGCGCACTCTCGCGGTCATTGCCGGCCCTCCATCATGTCGATGAATTGGTCGAACAGGTATTCCGCATCGTGGGGGCCGGCGGCGGCCTCGGGGTGGTACTGCACCGAGAACGCCCGCCCGTCAGCGAGTTTGACGCCCTCCACCACGCCGTCGTTGGCGCAGGTGTGGCTGACCACCGCCGGGCCGAACGGCGTGTCGAAGGACTGGCCCGCCTCCCCTTCCAGCGCGAAGCCGTGGTTCTGAGCGGTGATCGCGACCCGGCCGGTGGCGTGGTCGATGACCGGGATGTTGATGCCCCGGTGACCGAACGCCATCTTGTAGGTGGACAGCCCCAGCGCCCGCCCGAAGATCTGGTTGCCGAAACAGATGCCGAACAACGGGATCCCGGCACCCAACACCTCGCGGGTGAGCCCGACGAGCTGGTCGGCGGTGGCCGGGTCGCCGGGGCCGTTGGACAGGAACACCCCGTCGGGAGCCAGCTCGCTGATCTGTTCGAACGTAGCCGACGACGGCAGCACGTGGCTGCGGATGCCGCGGCGGGCGAAGTTGCGCGGCGTGTTGGTCTTGATCCCGAGGTCCAGCGCGGCCACGGTGAACCGGTGGGTGCCCTGCGCCTCCACGACATAGGCCTGCGGTGTGCTGACCTCGCCCGCCAGGTCGGCACCGAGCATCGAGGGCTGGCCGACGACCCGCTCGATCAGTTCGGCGGGTTCGGCCAGGGCGGCACCGGAGAACACACCCGCCTTCATCGATCCGCGGCTGCGCAGATGCCGCACCGCCGCTCGGGTGTCGATGCCGGCGATCCCGACGACATGCTGGCGAACCAGCTCATCCTCCAGGGTGCCGGTGGCCCGCCAATTGGACGCGCGCGGCGACGGGTCGCGTACCGCATACCCGGCCACCCAGATCTTGTCGCCGCGGCTCTCGGCGTCCTCGCCGTTCCAGCCCGTGTTGCCGATCTGCGGCGCGGTGGCCACCACGATCTGCCGGTGATAGCTAGGATCGGTCAGTGTCTCCTGATAGCCGGACATTCCGGTGGAAAACACTGCCTCCCCGAGGGTTTGGCCGACTTCGCCGTAGGGTGTCCCGGTGAAGACACGGCCGTCTTCGAGCACCAGCAGGGCCTCAGTCATCAGCGCCGCTCCTCCTCATCGCTGGGTGTCCCGCAGCACGTCGTCGTATTCGTCACGGTTGCCCGCGCGGAACCCCGTGTCGATCTCGGCGCCCGACGGCAGCCGCCACCGGATCGCCAGTATCCCGTTGCGGGCGCCGACCTTACCGGCCATGCCCCGCTCGGTGCGGACCGCCACGATGGATTCCTGCGGAATCCACAGGGGTTTGGCGCGGCTGCGTTCCAGCAGGATTCCCTCGGGATAGCGGATCAGCACCGCCTTGCTGCGGTAACCGAGATCGCCGACCGTGATCCGGTCGTTCCAGGCGGGTGGCAACGTGCAGCCGACATAGACACCGCGGATGGCACTGGTTGCCCCGCCCACCTCGGCGGGCATCTCGGGCAGGCTGCCGATCAGCTCGGCCTGCCGTTGGGCGCGGCGTCGCCAGCCGCGCATCATCAGCTGGATCAGCACGGCGATCACCACCACCAGAACGGCCGCGACGACGAGTGATCCTGCCAGCGTGCCGGAGTTCATGCGCGCCGCTCCTCCTCATCGCTTGACTCTGCCTCGTCGCCGGCGCGGTTCATGCCGGGCTCTTCCCGTCTCGCGCGGTGATCTTGCCGCGCAGCAGGGTCGCGGTCACGGTGGCGGGCAGCGTCATCGACTCGTACGGCGTGTTTGCCGACCGACTGGCCAGGTGCGGCCCGGCGACCGTCCAGGTGGCGTCGGGGTCCACCACGGTCAGGTTCGCCGGCTCCCCCACCTCCAGCGGCCGGCCGTGATCGGGCAGGCGGGCGATGCGCGCCGGGTTCTCACTCATCACCCTGGCGACGTCGCGCCAGTTCAGCAGCCCGGGCGCCACCATGGTCTGCACCACCACCGAGAGCGCCGTCTGCAGCCCCAGCATGCCGGGGCGGGCAGCGCAGAACTCGACGCATTTCTCGTGCTCGGCGTGGGGTGCGTGATCGGTGGCCACACATTCGATCACCCCGTCGGCGAGCGCCTGACGCAAAGCGAGCGCATCAGAGACTTCCCGCAGCGGTGGATTGACCCGGTTGACGCCGTCATAGCTGTTCAGTCTGCTGTCGTCGAGCAACAGGTGATGCGGAGTCACCTCGGCGGTGATCGAGATGCCTTGACTCTTAGCCCATTTCAGGATCTCGACGGTTCCCGCGGTAGAAGCGTGGCAGATGTGCACCCGGGCGCCGGCGTCGCGGGCCAGCAGCGCGTCGCGGGCGACGATGGATTCCTCGGCGGCCCTGGGCCAACCCGCCAACCCCAGCCGCCCGGCCGTGGGCCCCTCGTGGGCGACGGCGCCCGCGGTCAGCCGCGGCTCCTCGGCGTGCTGGGCGACCAGGGCCCCCAACCCGGTGGCGTATTCCAGGGCGCGGCGCATCACCAGCGGATCGTGCACGCACATTCCGTCGTCGGAGAACATCCGCACCTGCGCGGCGCCGGCGGCCATCATGCCCATCTCGGTGAGCTGGACCCCGGCCAGTCCGACGGTGACGGCGCCGACGGGGTGCACGTCGACCAGGCCGACCTGCCGGCCGCGATGCCACACGTGGTCGGTGACCACCGGGCTGTCGGCGACCGGGCTCGTGTTGGCCATCGCGAACACCGCGGTGTAGCCGCCCAAAGCCGCGGCAGCCGAGCCGGTTTCGATGTCCTCGGCGTATTCGCGGCCGGGCTCGCGCAGGTGGGTGTGCAAGTCGACGAACCCGGGCAGCAGCACCTGGCCCGTGGCGTCGATGACGTCCGCGTACTCGGGGATCTGCAGACCCGCACCGACGGCGGCGATCTGGCCGTCCTCGACCAGCACGTCGACCCGGTCGCCTTCGCCGTAAAGCCGGACCCCGCGCAGCAGCACAGTCACGCCGCACCCTCTTCCCCTGGTGCTTCGGTGCCGACCAGCACATGGAACAAGACGGCCATCCGCACATGCACACCGTTGGAAACTTGTTGCAGCACAGCCGATTGCGTAGAGTCGGCCACCGAAGAGGCGATCTCCATGCCGCGCACCATCGGCCCGGGGTGCAGCACCACGGCGTGGCCGGGCAGCATGGCCTGGCGCCGGTCGGACAGGCCGTAGCGGACCGAGTACTCGCGCACCGACGGGAAGAAGCCGCCGGTCATCCGCTCGGCCTGTACCCGCAGCATCAGCACCGCGTCCGCGGCGGGCAGTTCGGCGTCGAAGTCGTAGCAGACCGTCGCCGGCCAGCCGTCGACCCCGGCCGGCAGCAGTGTGGGCGGCGCCACCAGCACCACCTCGGCGCCCAGCGTGGCCAGCAGCATGACGTTGGAGCGAGCGACGCGGCTGTGCAGGATGTCCCCGACGATCACGACGCGCCGGCCCTCGATGCCGCCGAGCCGCTGGCGCAGGGTCAGCGCGTCCAGCAGCGCCTGGGTCGGGTGTTCGTGCGTGCCGTCGCCGGCGTTGATCACCGACGGGCCGCCCTCCTGCAGGCCCGCGGACGAACTCCACTGGGCCAGCAGATGCGCAGCGCCCGAAGCCGGGTGCCGGATGATCAGCGCGTCGGCGCCGGCCGCCCGCAGCGTGAACGCGGTGTCGCGCAACGACTCCCCCTTGCCCACCGACGATCCGGTCGCGCTGACGTTGATGACGTCGGCGCTCATCCACTTGCCGGCCACCTCGAACGACACCCGGGTACGGGTCGAGTTCTCGTAGAACATCGTGACCACGGTGCGGCCGCGCAGCGTCGGCAACTTCTTGATCTCGCGTCCCACCAGAGCCTGCGCGAACCGGTCGGCGTCGTCGAGGATCGCGGTGGCCTCGTCGCGGCTCAGGTCGCCGGCCGCCAGTAGGTGCCTGGTCATCGGATGTCGTCCCTCGAGATCACCACGCCGTCGCGGCCGTCGTGCTCGCCGAGCAGCACGTGGACGCTCTCGCTTCGTGAGGTCGGTACGTTCTTGCCGACGTAGTCGGCGCGCAGCGGAAGTTCGCGGTGGCCACGGTCCACCAGCACCGCCAGCTGCACCGCGCGGGGCCGGCCCACATCGCGCAGCGCGTCCAGGGCGGCGGCCACCGTGCGTCCCGAGAACAGCACGTCGTCGACCAGGATCACGAGGGCGTCGTCGACGCCGCCGGCGGGGATCGAGGTGGGTTCCAGCGCCCGGGGCGGCTTTTGCCTCAGGTCGTCGCGGTACAGCGTGATGTCCAGGGCGCCACGCGCGAGATCGACCCCGCTGTATTCGGCGATGTTGACGGCCAGGCGTTCGGCCAGGATGACCCCGCGGGTCGGGATGCCGAGCAGCACCACCCGCGGCGCGTCCGTGCCGTCGAGCGCGGTCTTTTCGATGACCTGATGGGCGATACGGGAAATGGTGCGGCCCACGTCGGCCGCCGACATCAATTCGCGGCCGGTGGCGGCGTCATCCGCGGCACCCATGCGTGATGTGACCTCCTTCTCCGCCTCGCGGGACGGATCGTTAAAGGATGTCGACTGTCCGGAAGCCTAGCACCGCCGTCCGCTGCGGCGACGACGTGCCCCGCGGACGTTGTCGGTGGCCCGGTCTAGCATCGAACTCATGTTCGAATCATTGGTGGCGGTGGACCCCGCCTCCGGCGAAGCGGCGCTGATCGAGCGCATC
>NZ_JBMIOP010000173.1:0-1893 GCF_049197365.1 Mycobacterium sp. THU-M104 | reverse complement strand
TCTTCGAATGGCTCAAAAACAGCGAGTTCACCGCGTTCGCCGGGCACCGGTTGGACGTCCGGCAGGCCAACTGTTCGGTCTCGTCGGCCGGCGTGCTGCGGGGCCTGCACTTCGCCCAGGTGCCACCGAGCCAGGCCAAATACGTGACGTGCGTGCGGGGCTCGGTGTTCGACGTCGTCGTCGACGTCCGGCTGGGCTCACCGACGTTCGGGAAATGGGATTCGGTCCTGCTCGACGACTCCGATCGCCGCACCATCTACATCTCCGAGGGCCTCGCGCACGGTTTTCTTGCCCTGCAAGACAATTCAACGGTGATGTACCTGTGCTCTTCCGAGTACAACCCGCAGCGCGAGCACACCATCTGCGCGACCGACCCGGTGCTGGCGGTCGACTGGCCGCTGGTCGACGGGGCCGCCCCCAGCCTGTCCGACCGCGATGCGGCGGCGCCGAGTTTCGATGAGGTGCGGGCGTCCGGGGTCCTGCCCACCTGGGCGGAGACCCGGGCCTTCCTCGACGGCATGCGCAGCGGATAAGCGCGCCCGGCGCCGACCGGCACAACCGTGAAAACCTGCTGTTTCCGTTAATTTCGCCGACGGTACGGTTTACCATGGGGTCATCGCCGATTTCGGGGGGCGAGGGCTCGATGGCAATGGCGCGGGAGGTGCCAAATGTCGTTAGTGATGACGGTGCCGGAGTTCATGGCCGACGCGGCAAACGATCTGGCGCGACTGGGCTCCACGCTCGATGCGGCCCACGCGGCGGCCCTCGCACCCACGACGGGAATCCTGTCGGCCGCCGCCGACGAGGTGTCGACGATGACCGCGGAGCTGTTTTCTGCGCACGCGGCCGGATTCCAGGCGCTGAGCGCCCGCGCCGCGGCGTTCCTCGACCAGCACGTGCAGGCCCTGCATGCGGCCGCGACCAACTATGCCGACACCGAGGCGGCGAGCGTTGCGCAGCTGCTGCTGAACCTCGTCAACGCGCCCACCGACACGTTGCTGGGGCGGCCGCTGATCGGCAACGGCGCCAACGGCTACACCAACGCCCAGGGGGTGGGGACGGCGGGCCAGGCCGGCGGAATCCTCTTCGGCAACGGCGGAGACGGCGGCAACAGCACCGCGCTCGGGGCGACCGGGGGTGCCGGCGGGTCCGCCGGGCTGTGGGGCAACGGCGGAAACGGCGGCACGGGCGGGCCCGACGCGTTCGGTGGCCCCGGCGGGGCCGGCGGACTGCTGGGCGGGGTGGCCGGGTTCACGGGCGCGGCCGGCACTGATTCCGGCAACTCGGTGCCGCTGTCGTACTCAGATGAGCGCCTGGTGACGACCCTCTCGGTCGGCAGCAACGGGCCCGCCGATCAGGTGATCGTCGACACCGGATCCACCGGCCTGATACTGCCGCCCCAGGATGTCAAGACCTCCAGCCTCACCTACACCGGGCAGACGGGCACCGTGACCTACGGCGACGGCGGGGACTACCTGACCGAAACCTACACGATCTACGACGGCACGGTGAATTTCGGCAACGGAATTTCCACCTCATCGAACACCCCCATCGCCGTCGTGCAGACGATGACCGACAGCGGCAGCTCTGATCCGGCCTCGCAAGCACCTGCCATCTTGGGGATCGGGGTCGACGACGGCGGACCGATGGTGGGCAACAGCCCGGTGCAATATTTGCCAGGCAGCCTCAGCCAGGGCGTGCTGCTCGACGAACCCGCGGGGATCATGACGTTCGGGCCCAGCACGGTGTCGTCCTCGACTGCGTACACGACGGGCGCACCGGCCGGCACCCTGGAGATCAGCATCGACGGCGGGACCCCGGTGCCGACGCAGGATGCGTTCATCGATTCCGGCGGGTTGTACGGCGACATGCCGACCAACCTCAACGCCCCCA
>NZ_JBMIOP010000124.1:0-38077 GCF_049197365.1 Mycobacterium sp. THU-M104 | reverse complement strand
GTTGTCCCTCGTGCGACCCACCCCGACGGGGTGCTCGCGCGCGGGTCACACACGCGAGGCAAAACCGGATCCGGGCGACCCGCCCCGATCGCCGAATTGCAGCGTGACACACCCAGGAGCGCGTAACACATGGCTGTCAAGATCAAGCTCACCCGGCTCGGCAAGATCCGTAACCCCCAGTACCGCATCGCCGTCGCCGACGCCCGCACGCGGCGCGACGGCCGTTCGATCGAGGTCATCGGCCGCTACCACCCCAAGGAGGAGCCGAGCCTGATCGAGGTCGACTCCGAGCGCGCCCAGTACTGGCTGTCCGTGGGCGCCCAGCCCACCGAACCGGTCCTCAAACTGCTGAAGATCACCGGCGACTGGCAGAAGTTCAAGGGTCTTCCGGGCGCCGAGGGCACCTTGAAGGTCAAGCCCCCCAAGCCCAGCAAGCTTGAGCTGTTCAACGCTGCGCTGGCCGAGGCCGAGGGCGGCCCCACCACCGAGGCCGCCAAGCCGAAGAAGAAGGCCCCCGCCAAGAAGGCGGCCAAGGCCGAGGCCGCCGGAGAGCAACCGGCCGAGGCGCCCGCCGAAGCTGCCGAAGCCGCCGCCGAGGGTGACCAGCCCGAGCCGGCCCAGCCCGCCGCGGAAAGCTGACCGGCGTGGGCACTGTCGTCGTCGACGCTGTCGAGCACCTGGTCCGCGGGATCGTCGACAACCCCGACGACGTCCGGGTGGACATGGTGACCAGCCGGCGCGGGCGCACTGTCGAGGTCCACGTCCATCCCGACGACCTGGGCAAGGTGATCGGTCGCGGCGGCCGCACCGCCACCGCGCTGCGCACGCTGGTCGCCGGCATCGGCGGGCGGGGCATCCGCGTCGACGTCGTGGACACCGACCAGTAGCACCGTTCATGGAACTCCCGTGGAGTTGACCGTCGGGCGCGTGGTGAAAGCGCACGGGATCGGCGGCGAGGTGATCGTCGAGGTCCGCACCGACGACCCCGCCGCGCGGTTCGCTCCGGGCACCGCGCTGCGGGCCAGAGACGCCCGCCGCAGCGGGCCGGAGCGGCGTTACGTCGTCGACAGCGCGCGCGAGCACGGCGGGCGGCTGCTGGTGCGGTTGGCCGGGGTCGCCGACCGGGCCGCCGCCGACGCGTTGCGGGGAAATCTGTTCGTCGTCGACTCCGCGGACCTGCCGCCGATCGACCCGATCGACGAGCCGGACACCTACTACGACCATCAGCTCGAGGGCCTGCGCGTGCGCACGACGACGGGCGCCGACGTCGGCGTCGTCGCCGAGGTGCTGCACACCGCGGCCGGCGAGTTGCTGTCCGTGCGGCCGCAGCCCGCCGACGGTGCGGGTGGGGAGGTGCTGGTGCCGTTCGTCGGCGCGATCGTCACGTCGGTGTCGCTGCAGGATGGCGTCATCGAGATCGATCCGCCCGAGGGTCTGCTCGATCTGGCATGAGAATCGACGTCGTCACGATCTTCCCGGCTTACCTGGACCCCCTGCGGCAGTCGTTGCCGGGCAAGGCCATCGAGTCGGGTGTGGTCGACCTGCGTGTGCACGACCTGCGGCGCTGGACGCGCGACGTGCATCACTCGGTCGATGACGCGCCCTACGGCGGGGGACCCGGGATGGTGATGAAGGCGCCGGTATGGGGTGAGGCGCTGGACGATGTCTGTTCCGGCGAGACACTGTTGGTCGTCCCCACTCCCGCCGGCGCGCTGTTCACGCAGGCCACGGCCCAGCGCTGGAGCGCCGAGACGCACCTGGCGTTCGCCTGCGGCCGCTACGAGGGCATCGACCAGCGGGTCGTCACCGACGCCGCCCGCCGGATGCGGGTCGAGGAAGTCTCGATCGGCGACTACGTGCTGCCGGGCGGGGAGTCGGCGGCGGTCGTGATGATCGAGGCGGTGCTGCGGCTGCTGGACGGTGTCCTGGGCAACCCCGCGTCGCACCGCGATGACTCGCACTCGCCGGGCCTGGACCGGTTGCTGGAGGGGCCCAGCTACACCCGCCCGCCCAGCTGGCGGGGACTCGACGTCCCGGCCGTGCTGTTGTCCGGAGACCACGCCCGGGTCGTCGCCTGGCGGCGGGAACTCTCCCTGCGGCGCACCCGGGAACGCCGCCCCGACCTGTGCCCGCCGGGTGATCCGGGCAGGAGCTAGTCGAACGCGGGACCGACTCGGCCGCCGGGGAAAATCGTTGCGACCGCCCGGGTGATCGTGTCGCGGGCGGTCGCGTCGTCGGAGGGCTGCAACGACTGCACCACCATGATGTAACGCTGGTCGGCTCCGACCAGCCCGGTCGACAGGTGCATCCAGTCGCTGCCGACGCAGCACATCCAACCCTGCTTGACCGCCACCGGTTCGGCGTAGAGGCCGTCGGGGATGCCGAATCGCTGCGGGTAGCCGTCAACGCCGTTGGGTGTGAACCGGTTCAGGTTGTCCAGGATGATCTTCGCCTGGTCGACGGGCAATCCGCCGGACCCGTCGACCAGCTTCTCGTAGTAGCGGATCAGGTCGGTCGCCGAACTGATCGTGTTCCACCAGCGCCCGTCGGGCGGCGACGTGGTCGACGCCAGTCCATACCGGCTCGCGACCGCGGTGATGATGGCGTTTTCCCCGCCCTGACCCCAGAACCGCTCGGCCGCGCCGTCGTCGGAGGACCGCAACATCAGGTCCAAGGCCTGGCGGTCGTCGGGGGTCAGCGCGGTCTGGGCCGCCGCGTCCCGCATCAGCAGGTCGTCGGCGATGAAGAGCTTGGCCACCGACGCCGTCCCCGCGATCCGGTCGTTGCCGTTGGAGACCAGCCGGTTGGTGGCGCGATCCAGCACGGCGACCGACAGCGTGGCGCCGGCTGCGGCGGCCGCGTCGGTCGCCTGCTGCACCCGGGCCTGCAGCAGGCCGAACCCCGTGCCGGGCAGTGCCCGCTCCGGCGGAGGCGGCGGCGCGGCCACCGTGAGCAGATCGGCGAACTGCTGCGGCGACGGGGGCGGCGCCGAGTGGGGCGGCGGGGCCAGCGGGGCGTCGAACACCCTCGCCTGTACCTGCGTGTGCAACTGGGCCACACAGGCCGTCGCGGCGACCAACGTGACAGCCGCCAGGGCGGCCAGCGGCGTCAGGGGCCGTAATCGCATGCCGTCATATCTACCATTGACCTGCGTGGTTGGCCCGTCGGACGGCACAGCGGTTCCCTGTGATTTTCACTGCACGCCAGGTGTCTGGCACAATTGATCAGTTGTCTCCAGCGGACGTCGGCCGGGCCGGGCCGCTCACCGCCTGCTGCGAGACGCATCGCAACGTTCGAACCCATCGGCTCGGTGACCTCTTCGCACCTGCGTAAGGCAGCCGTGAGCCGCGACTGCAAGGAAGTGTCTTTCGCATGAACAGGCTGGACTTCGTCGACCAGGCGTCGCTACGCGACGACATACCGGCCTTCGGTCCGGGCGACACGATCAATGTGCACGTCAAGGTCATCGAAGGCGCCAAGGAGCGCGTCCAGGTGTTCAAGGGCGTCGTCATCCGCCGGCAGGGCGGGGGCGTCAGCGAGACCTTCACCGTGCGCAAGGAAAGCTACGGCGTCGGCGTCGAGCGCACGTTTCCGGTGCATTCACCCAACATCGACCACATCGAGGTGGTGACCCGTGGCGATGTCCGCCGCGCGAAGCTGTACTACTTGCGCGAGCTCCGCGGCAAGAAAGCCAAGATCAAGGAGAAGCGCTGACGGCCTACCGGCCCGGCGTTCCACCGGGGCGCACATCGCGCTGGCTACGCTGATCTCGTGACCGACAGCACGGACTCTCCCGAGCCCCGGCCCGACGCTGGTCAATCGGAGCCCAAGGTTTCCACCCGCGACCCGGGCGGCACCGACGACACGGCGACCGCGCAGCCGGGGGCCGCGACGAGCGAACCGCCGGAAGCGGCGGAGCCCACGCGCAGCAAGCGGTCCGCCCTGCGTGAGTTCGCGATCCTCGTGGTCGTCGCGGTGGGGCTCTACTACGTCATGCTCACGTTCGTCGCGCGGCCCTACCTGATTCCGTCCGAGTCGATGGAGCCCACACTGCACGGATGTCCCGGCTGCGTCGGCGACCGGATCATGGTGGACAAGGTGACCTACGACTTCGGCGTCCCGCACCCCGGCGACGTCGTCGTCTTCAAGGGGCCGCCGGCGTGGAACGTCGGATACAAGTCGATCCGTTCCGACAACACCGCGCTGCGCTGGGCGCAGAACGCGCTGTCCTTCGTCGGCTTCGTGCCCCCTGACGAGAACGACCTGGTCAAGCGGGTCATCGCGGTCGGCGGTCAGACCGTGCAGTGTCGCAACGACACGGGTCTGACGGTCGACGGCAAGCGGCTTCACGAGCCGTATCTGGATCCGGCCACCATGATGGCCAACCCGACGACATACCCCTGCCTGGGCCCCGAGTTCGGGCCGGTCACCGTGCCCGCGGGACGTCTGTGGGTGATGGGCGACAACCGGACGCACTCGGCGGACTCGCGCGCCCACTGCACGAGCACCCCGACCGACGTGCTGAAGGGCATTCTGTGTACCGGCGATCCGATGTCGGGCACGGTGCCGGTCTCCAACGTCATCGGCAAGGCCAGGTTCATCGTGTGGCCGCCGGGGCGTTGGGGCGTCGTGGATTCGGTGAACCCCCAGCAACATCGGTAGCCATGGCTTTGGCATGAGGGGGTCCTGGCCGCCGCGGACGGTGATCCGCAAGTCCGGGGGCCTGCGCACCCTGGAGTCCGCGCTGTACCGCAGCGGCCTGGGGCCGGTGGCCGGGGTCGACGAGGTGGGTCGCGGCGCCTGCGCGGGCCCGCTGGTGGTGGCTGCCTGCGTGCTCGGTCCGGGGAAGTTGGAAAGCCTCGCCGCACTGGATGATTCGAAGAAATTGACCGGCAAGGAGCGGGAGCGGCTGTTTCCCCTGATCCGCCGTTACGCGTCGGCCTACCACGTGGTGTTCATCCCGTCGACCGAGGTGGATCGGCGCGGCGTGCACGTCGCCAACATCGAGGGCATGCGCCGTGCGGTGGCCGGTCTGGCGGTACGGCCCGGCTACGTGCTGAGCGACGGTTTCCGGGTGCCCGGCCTGCCGATGCCCTCGCTGCCGGTGGTGGGTGGGGACGCGGCCGCGGCCTGCATCGCCGCTGCCAGCGTGCTGGCCAAAGTCAGCCGGGACCGGCTGATGGTCGCCCTGGACGCCGCCCACCCCGGCTACGGATTCGCTGACCACAAGGGCTACAGCACTCCCGCGCACAGCACGGCGCTGGCCCGGTTCGGCCCGTGCGCCGAACACCGCTATTCGTTCGTCAACGTCCGGCGCGTGGCGACCGGCGCACAGACCCAGGTGGTGGCCGACTGCGATCCGGACCCTCCGGATGGGCAGGACCAATACCGTTGAGGAAAGATGGGACCCGTTCGCAACAAGAAGGATGTCTGACCAGATGAGTGCAGAGGATCTCGAGAAGTACGAAACCGAGATGGAGCTCTCGCTGTACCGCGAATACAAGGACATCGTCGGTCAGTTCAGTTACGTCGTCGAAACCGAGCGGCGCTTCTATCTGGCCAACAGCGTGGAGATGGTGCCGCGCAACGCAGACGGCGAGGTGTATTTCGAGCTGCGCCTGTCCGACGCGTGGGTATGGGACATGTACCGGCCGGCGCGGTTCGTCAAGCAGGTGCGCGTCGTCACCTTCAAGGACGTCAACATCGAAGAGGTCGAAAAGCCCGAGTTGCGCCTGCCCGAATAGCCGGCCCACCCGGCCGGTCTGGCTCACTCCGGCCGACCGCGAGCTAGTGGCCTCGTTCGTAAGTTCGTCGGGGGTTGTTACCAGACGCCGCTGGTGCCGAGTCTGGGCTGGCGGCGTCGAGACTGCGTTCAGCGCTACTTTTTCGCCTTGACGTCGCCGCCACCGCAGTCTCGGCACCTCAGCGAACGGGCCCGACGAATTAACGGGCCAGACCGCTAATCCTCGCCGTCGAGAGGCAGGCGGCCCCGCCGCTCGATGACCGTCCGCGCCACGTCGGCGAGCTTGATGTTGAGGCTCTGCGAATGGTGGCGCAGCAGGTCGAATGCCTGGTTTTCGCTCATGTCGTGCAGCAGCATCAGCATGCCGACCGCTTTGCCGATCTCGCGGTTGCTGAGCAGTCCCCGCCGCAGGCTCGCGGCGTCTTCCCCTTTGGCCGTGGCGTTGATGGCCACGCTGGCGAAGGAGGCCAGTACCGCGGCCGCACCGGCCGACTCGGCGTCGAACAGGTTGGGCGTGTCGCTGAACAGGTTGAGCGCGGCGGCCTTGCGTTTGTCGATCAACAGGCGAAACCCCATGGCTCCGCGCACCGGCGTCTCCGCGACCAGGACGGCCGCCAGCCGGGGCCACAGCGAAGGCGAGGTGAGGTCCGTGTCGATCTGCGGAGTCTCCTCCTCGATGGCATCGATACAGGGGCCGTCCCCGGTGCGTCGTTCCAGTTCGTCGATCATCTGCGCCAGCCGGTCGCTGGAGCCGACGGTGACATAACGGCCGTTCTCCCGCAGCATCAGGCTGGCGTGGTCGCAGCCGCGCACCGTGAGGGTCGCGGCGATACAGATGGCCGAGTACATCTCACCCGGGTCCGAGCCCTGGTAGATGATCTCGGCGAGTGCGGCGAAAACCGTCGCCGGGTCGACCCTCTCGCCCCCGGTGTTCACGTCGTTTACCACGTTGCGCCTCCCTCAGGGCGGTGTCCGAGCGTCGTCCGGCCCGCCTTCTGGCCGTAGATTATCGGTCGGCAACGTGGCGCACATAGCGTGCGCTGCAGTTGCCGGCTTGTCAGCCAGTCACTGCGCCGTGAGCCCACGGCGCGCGGTCGGAAATTCCGGCCGTGATCGGTGTACCCGTTTCGGCTGCGCTCCCGCAGGCCAGGACGGTGCCCGTGACGGCTCGGCAGCACGAGCTCGCGTCCGGCGACCTCGGCGAAGATTCCCTCATCGAGGTGTTCACCTCGGGGCCTTGCCTTGTGGCCGGGCACGCCGCGCCAGCTCCTGGCCGACATGGTTCCGTGGAACCCCTTGCCGTGCACGGCAAGGTCCCGTCGGTGCTGTCCCCGGTGCTGTGAGGCACGCCGATGTAGTTTGAACCAATGGGGTCCGAGAGCTGCGCCGCGCCCGGCGGCGTCCATGCCGGCGGCGTCAGCACCCGGTGGGGCGCGTAACGGCGCGTCGGCGGGTCCAGCGACTCACCGCCGACACGTCGACCACCCGGTCGGACACCCTCGTCGTCGAGGAGCCGCTGGAGATCCGGGTCAATGGCGCGGCGGTCACGGTGACGATGCGTACCCCCGGCGCGGACGTCGAACTCGCGCAGGGATTCCTGTTCACCGAGGGGGTGATCGCAGGCCGCGCGGACGTGCGCGGTATCCGGTACTGCGGCGGCCGGGACGCCCGTGGCGGCGGGGGCGTCAACAACTACAACGTGCTCGAGGTGACCCTGGCGCCCGGCGTCGCGCCGCCTGGTCTCGACGTCACGCGCAACTTCTACACGACCTCGTCATGCGGGGTGTGTGGAAAGGCGTCCCTGGACGCGGTGCGGCTGGCCAGCCGGTTCGCCCCTGGTGCCGACGGCGCAACCGTCGCCGCGGCCACATTGCACGCGATGCCCCGCCGACTGCGCGCCGCGCAGAAGGTCTTCCACAGCACCGGGGGGCTGCACGCTGCGGCACTGTTCGCGGCTGACGGCGCGACGTTGGCCGTGCGGGAGGACATCGGCCGCCACAATGCCGTCGACAAGGTCATCGGCTGGGCGCTGGAGCACGAACGGGTGCCGCTGGAGGCGTCGGTGCTGCTGGTCAGCGGGCGCGCGTCGTTCGAGCTGACCCAGAAGGCCGTGATGGCCGGGATCCCCGTGCTGGCCGCGGTGTCCGCGCCGTCGTCGCTGGCGGTCTCGCTGGCCGAGGAATCCGGGGTCACACTCGTCGCTTTCCTGCGCGGGGACTCGATGAACGTCTACACCCGCGCCGACCGGATCACCCGGGGCAGTTCCTGGCCGGCCCGGCCACCCGGTTGTGGATACGCGCGCGACTGGGGATAACCGGTCGCCAATGCCGCGATGCGCGGCCGGCCGTTACACATTCTGTCGGGACGGGCGAGCAGGGTGGCCGGTGTGACGACAGACAAGGCCATGGCCCGGATCGAGCTGGGCGCGATGGGCGAGGCGCTCGCCGTGGACCACCTGACCCGGACGGGATTTCGGATCGTGGACCGCAACTGGCGGTGCCGCTACGGGGAACTCGACGTGATCGCCGCCGACGACGCTACCCGCACGGTGGTGTTCGTCGAGGTGAAAACGCGCAGCGGCGACGGGTACGGCGGGCTGCCGCACGCGGTCACCCCGCGCAAAGTCGGTCGGGTGCGCCGGCTTGCCGGGCTGTGGTTGGCCGGGCAGGACGCGCACTGGGCCGCCGTGCGCATCGACGTGATCGGCGTGCGGGTCGGGCCCCGAAATTCAGGCCGCACCCCCGAGATCACCCACCTGCGGGGGATCGGCTGATGGCGCTGGGACGGGCGTTCGCGGTCGCCGTCCGCGGGCTGGACGGGGAGATCGTGGAGATCGAGGCCGACATCAGCTCGGGCCTGCCGGGCGTGCACCTGGTGGGGCTGCCCGATGTTGCGCTGCAGGAGTCCCGCGACCGGGTGCGGGCGGCGGTCACCAACTGCGGCAACAGCTGGCCCCAGGCCCGCCTCACGCTCGCGCTGTCGCCGGCGACACTGCCCAAGATGGGCTCGGTCTACGACATCGCTCTGGCGGCAGCGGTGCTCTCGGCGCAGCGGAAAACCCCGTGGGAGCTCCTGGACAAGACGGTCCTGTTGGGCGAGCTGTCGCTGGACGGGCGGGTCCGGCCGGTGCGCGGGGTGCTGCCCGCCGTGCTCGCCGCCAAGCGCGAGGGCTGGCCGGTGGTCGTGGTCCCGGTGGACAACCTGGCCGAGGCCAGCCTGGTCGACGGCATCGACGTCTGGGGAGTGCGCACCCTGGGGCAGTTGCAGAGCTGGCTGTCCGGGTCGGCCCGCCTGAGCGAACGGGTCCGTGCGGCCACCACCGGTTCGGGTCCCTCGGCCGACCTCGCCGATGTGTTGGGCCAGGCGCAGGCGCGCTTCGCAGTGGAGGTCGCGGCCGCCGGTGCGCATCATCTGATGCTGACCGGGCCGCCGGGGGTCGGGAAAACGATGCTGGCGCAACGTCTTCCGGGGTTGCTTCCGCCGCTGTCGGAAAGCGAGGCCCTGGAGGTCACCGCGATCCACTCGGTGGCCGGCTTGCTGTCGTCGAACACGCCCCTGATCACCAGGGCACCGTTCGTGGCGCCGCATCACAGCTCCAGCGTTGCGGCGCTGGTCGGCGGTGGCGCGGGGATGGCCCGCCCGGGTGCGGTCAGCCGCGCCCATCGCGGAGTTCTTTTCCTCGACGAATGCGCCGAGGTCAGTGTCGCCGCGCTGGAGTCGCTGCGGACCCCGTTGGAGGACGGTCAGATCCGTCTTGCCCGCCGCGACGGAGTGGCCTGCTACCCGGCCCGCTTCCAGTTGGTGCTGGCCGCCAACCCGTGCCCGTGTGCGCCGGCCGATCCGCAGGATTGCATCTGCGCGGCCGCGACAAAGCGGCGCTACCTGGGCAAACTATCCGGCCCACTGCTGGACCGGGTGGACCTGCGGGTGCAGATGAACCCGGTACGGGCCGGAGCGTTCTCGGTCGCTGACGGTGAGTCAACCGAGCGGGTCCGCCGGCGGGTGGCGCTGGCTCGTGAGGCGGCTGCCGCGCGGTGGCGCCCCCACGGGTTCCGCACCAACGCTGAGGTCGGCGGGCCGTTGCTGCGGCGCAGGTTCCGCCTCGGCAATGCCGCCATGGAGCCGCTGCGCAGCGCGCTGGATCGCGGGTTGCTCAGTATCCGCGGTGTGGACCGCACCCTGCGGGTCGCGTGGAGCCTGGCCGACCTGGCCGGTCGGGATCTCCCCGGGCTCGACGAAGTCGCCGCCGCGCTCAGCTTCCGGCAGATGGGGGCGCGGCGATGACGGAACCGGTCGACGAACCCACGGCCCTTGCCTGGGCCTACCTGTCACGGGTGGCCGAGCCGCCCTGCCCGCAACTGGCGGCCCTGGCGCGCTCCGTCGGCCCGGTAGAGGCCGCCGACCGGGTCCGGCGCGGATTGGTCGGAGACGACCTGGCGCGGCGCACCGCGGCGCGCCGGGAAACCGACCGGGCCGCAGCCGATCTCGCGCTGCTCGCGGCCCGCGGCGGGCGACTGGTCACGCCCGGCACCGACGAGTGGCCGTTGCTGGCCTTCGCGGCATTCGGCGCTCGACCCGGCGCGCGGCCGGGCGTAAATCCGCCGATGGTGCTGTGGGCACAGGGCCCGGCGCGTCTGGACGAGGTGAGCGAACGTGCGGCCGCGGTGGTCGGCACCCGCGCTTCGACCGCGTACGGCGAGCAGGTGACGGCCGACCTGGTGGCCGGTCTGGCCGAACGAGACATCGCGGTCGTCTCCGGCGGTGCCTACGGGATCGACGGCGCGGCGCATCGCGCGGCGCTGACCTGCGACGGCATCACGGTAGCCGCCCTCGCCGGCGGGTTGGACGTCGCGTATCCGGCCGGCCATTCGGCTCTGCTGCACCGCATCGGCCGGCACGGGCTGTTGTTCAGCGAATACCCGCCCGGGGTACGCCCCGCCCGGCACCGGTTCCTGACCCGCAACCGCCTGGTCGCCGCGGTCACGGGTGCGGTCGTGGTGGTGGAGGCAGGCCTGCGCAGCGGGGCGGCGAACACGGCCGCCTGGGCGCGGGCCCTGGGCCGGGTGGTGGGTGCGGTGCCCGGGCCCGTGACCTCGTCGGCGTCCGCGGGCTGTCACGTGCTGCTGCGCCACGGCGCGCAGCTGGTCACCCGGCCCGAGGACATCGTCGAGTTCGTCGGCCGCATCGGCGAGCTGGCACCCGAACAGCCGCGCCCGGCCACCGCCCTCGACGGGCTCAGCCAGGAGCAGCGTCAGGTCTACGAGGCGCTGCCGGGGCGCGGCGCAGCCACGGTCGAAGAGGTCGCGGTGGCGTCGGGCCTGCCGGCGGAGCAGGTGCTGGGGCCGCTGGCGATCCTCGAGGTGGCCGGGCTGGTGCAGCGCGCCGACGGCCGCTGGAAAGTCGTCCACGCGAACGCCGCCCGAGCTGGGCGGACGCCGTGGCTCGTATAGTCGTCACCGGCCGGGTCTGGAAGGGAGGGCACGTGGCAGGTCGACCTCTGCATACCTTTGAAGTCGCCGGTAGGCGACAGCTGTCACCCCACATGATCCGGGTTCTGCTCGGCAGCAGCGAGTTCTCCACTTTCGTGCCCAACAGGTTCACCGACACCTACGTCAAGATGGTTTTCGTCGCGGACGACGTCGACGTCGCCGCGCTGCCGCGGCCGCTGACGCTGGACAGCTTCGCCGAGTTGCCGCCCGCGCGGAAACCCCCGGTGCGGACCATGACAGTCCGCCGCGTCGACGCGGTGAACCAGCAGATTGCCGTCGACATCGCCGTGCACGGTGAGCACGGTGTGGCGGGTCCCTGGGCGACCGCGGCCCGACCGGGCCAGCCGGTGTACCTGATGGGCCCCGGTGGCGCCTACACCCCCGACCCGGCCGCCGACTGGCATCTGCTGGCCGGAGACGAGTCCGCGCTGCCGGCGATCGCCGCCGCGCTGGAGGCGCTGCCCGCCGACTCGGTCGGCAAGGCGTTCATCGAGGTGGCCAACCCCGAGGACGAGATCCCGTTGATCGCACCGGAGTCCGTCGAGGTGCACTGGGTCTACCGCGGCGGTCGCGCCGATCTGGTGCCCGAAGACCGCGCCGGCGACCATGCGCCGCTGATCGAGGCGGTCACCACCACGCCGTGGCTGCCGGGGCAGGTGCACGTTTTCATCCACGGCGAGGCGCAGGCCGTCATGCACAACCTGCGGCCCTACGTCCGTCGCGAGCGCGGTGTGGATGCGCGCTGGGCGTCGTCGATCTCGGGCTACTGGCGGCGCGGTCGCACCGAGGAGACCTTCCGGCAGTGGAAGAAGGAGCTGGCCCTGAAGGAAGCGGAGGCGCGGGGGGCACTCCGGTAGGGCCCGGAGGTCGTCCGCCGCGCCGGCTGGCATTCTCATTGCATGCGACATTTCGGGGACTACCAGAACGAGATTTACCTGCAGGGCCTGGCCGGGGTTGTGCCGTCTTTGCCGATGGGCTTCGCCGAGCTCGAAGCCAAGGCCGCAACGGCGCTGCCGCCGTCGGTGTGGTCCTACGTCGCCGGCGGTGCGGGCAACGAACGCACGCAACGGGCCAACTGCGAGGCTTTCGACCGCTGCGGTCTGGTGCCGCGCATGTTGGTCGGCGCCGCACAGCGCGACCTGTCCGTCGAGTTGTTCGGCATGACGCTGCCGACCCCGATCTTCATGGCGCCGATCGGCGTCATCGGCCTGTGCGCCCAGGACGGGCACGGCGACTTGGCCACCGCCCGCGCGGCCGCGCGCACCGGCGTGCCCATGGTGGCCTCCACGCTGTCGGTCGACCCCATGGAGGACGTCGCCGCCGCGCTCGGCAACACTCCCGGATTCTTCCAGCTCTACACGCCGACCGACCGGGAGCTGGCCGCCAGCCTGGTGCAACGCGCCGAGGCCGCCGGCTTCAAAGGCATCGTCGTCACCCTCGACACCTGGGTCACCGGGTGGCGACCCCGCGACCTGAGCACCTCGAACTTCCCGCAGCTGCGCGGCCACTGCCTGGCCAACTACACCAGCGACCCTGTCTTCCGGGCGGGCCTGGCACGCCCGCCGGAGGAGGACCCCCAGGGCGCGGTGCTGCGCTGGGTGCAGCTGTTCGCGAACGCGCTGAGCTGGGATGACCTCGCCTGGTTGCGCTCGTTGACCGACCTTCCGCTGCTCCTGAAGGGCATCTGTCATCCCGACGACGCCCGGCGAGCCAAGGACGGCGGCGTCGACGGCATCTACTGCTCCAACCACGGCGGTCGCCAGGCCAACGGCGGCCTGCCCGCATTGGACTCCCTGCGCGAGGTCGTGGAGGCGGCCGACGGGCTCCCGGTGTTGTTCGACTCTGGGGTCCGCAGCGGTGCCGACGTCGTCAAGGCGCTCGCGCTGGGCGCGACGGCGGTGGGTGTCGGCCGGCCCTACGCGTACGGCCTGGCCCTCGGCGGTGCCGACGGGGTCGTGCACGTGCTGCGCATGATGCTGGCCGAGGCGGACCTGATCATGGCCGTGGACGGATATCCGACGCGCAAAGATCTCACGCCGGACACGCTGCGGCGCGTCGACTGAGCAATGCGGCGTGCGGTCTGCGAGCGTGGACCAGTGCCGGACAGCGAACACGTCCTCGAGGAGTTCGACGAGTACCTGGCGCTGCAGTGCGGCCGCTCGGCGCACACCCGCCGCGCCTATCTGGGTGACCTGCGCTCGCTGCTGGCGTTCTGCGTCGGGCGCGGGGTCGGCCTGGACGGGTTGAGCCTGCCGGTACTGCGGTCGTGGCTGGCCGCGGCGGCCGGCGCGGGTGCGGCTCGCACCACGCTGGCCCGGCGCACCTCGGCGGTCAAGGCGTTCACCGCCTGGGCGGCGCGGCGCGGCCTGCTCGACGGGGATCCGGCCGCCCGGCTACAGGTGCCCAAAGCGCATCGCACGTTGCCGTCCGTGCTGCGCCAGGATCAGGCTGCCGACGCCATGGCGGCCGCGAAATCCGGCGCGCAGCAAGGCGATCCGCTGGCATTGCGGGACCGGCTGATCGTTGAGCTGCTGTACGCGACCGGGATCCGGGTGAGCGAGTTGTGCGGCTTGGACGTCGATGACGTCGACACCCGGTACCGGCTGGTGCGTGTTCTGGGCAAGGGCAACAAGCAGCGCACCGTGCCGTTCGGGCTGCCGGCGTCCGAAGCGCTCGGCGCGTGGTTGGCCGGCGGGCGTCCCGCCCTGGTGACCGCCGAGTCGGGTCCGGCGCTGCTGCTGGGAGCCCGGGGCCGGCGGCTCGACGTGCGCCAGGCCCGCACTGTCGTACACCAGACCGTCGCCGCGGTCGACGGCGCGCCCGACATGGGCCCGCACGGTTTGCGGCACAGCGCGGCCACGCACCTGCTCGAAGGGGGAGCCGACCTGCGGGTGGTGCAGGAACTGCTCGGGCATTCCAGCCTGGCGACCACCCAGCTCTACACCCATGTCGCGGTGTCGCGACTGCGGGCGGTGCACGACCAGGCCCATCCGCGTGCCTAGTTTTCGCCGCGAGCAAACCTCACCCGCCCAGCGGCTTGAGTCGCACCGGTGTGGACCTCAACAGGCCCAGCGGATCCACGTAGCGGGCGCCCGACGCGGGCCCCCACATGGCCCCCCAGTGCAGGCACGCCCCTCCAGCTCCCGAGGTCCGGCACCCTGAGTGCCCCGCCACCAACAAGCCGATCACCGTTGCGGCCGTCACGGTCTGACCTGGGCGCACCGCCGCCCGGACGGGCTCGTAGCTGGTGCGCAATCCGCCGGGATGGGCCAGCGACACGACCGGTCGCCCGGCCAGCAACCCGGCGAACACCACGGTCGCGGTGCCTGCTGCATACACCGGTTGGCCGGGTGAGCCGGCGAGGTCGACGCCCCGATGTCCGGGCCGCCAGTCCGGCGACGGGGCGTCGAATCCGCGGGTGACGGCCGGGGGCGGCCGCAACGGCCAATCCAGCCGCTCGTCGCCGGCTCGCGCCGGCGCGGCGCTGGGCACGCACAACAGGGCCAAACCCAGGAATAGCGCCCACCGCACACCTCCATTGAGCGCCGCCCCGCGGTTGCGGACACCCATACCCGCGGGTTCTGTGGACGAAGACGCCGCTGGGGAGAACTGGTCAAACCACCTGAGGGACCCGTGTAAACTTCCGGATGCAGCTCGCTTGCGGGCTGACTTCGCGCGCCTGCATCGCGACTCCTGTTACACGAGGAGCCCGCACCGCATGCCGGGCGGTCCCGTCCGGGTTTTCCTGGCCGGGTCCGGCACGCAGCAGACGCCAGGGCCCGGCCTCACCCGATGCCGGGCGGCAACCGACACACGTAAGGCACATCCATGGCCGTAGTCACCATGAAGCAGCTGTTGGACAGCGGCACCCACTTCGGGCATCAGACCCGCCGTTGGAACCCCAAGATGAAGCGGTTCATCTTCACCGATCGCAACGGCATCTACATCATCGACCTGCAGCAGACGCTGACCTTCATCGACAAGGCGTACGAGTTCGTCAAGGAGACCGTCGCCCACGGCGGCACGGTGCTGTTCGTCGGCACCAAGAAGCAGGCACAGGAATCCGTCGCGGCCGAGGCCACCCGCGTCGGCATGCCGTACGTGAACCAGCGCTGGCTGGGCGGCATGCTGACCAACTTCTCCACCGTGCACAAGCGGCTGCAGCGCCTCAAGGAGCTCGAGGCGATGGAAAAGACCGGGGGCTTCGAGGGCCGCACCAAGAAGGAAATCCTGATGCTGACCCGTGAGAAGAACAAGCTGGAGCGCAGTCTCGGCGGTATCCGCGACATGGCCAAGGTGCCCTCGGCGATCTGGGTGGTCGACACCAACAAGGAGCACATCGCCGTCGGCGAGGCCCGCAAGCTGGGCATCCCGGTGATCGCGATCCTGGACACCAACTGCGACCCCGACGAGGTCGACTACCCGATTCCGGGCAACGACGACGCGATCCGCTCGGCCGCGCTGCTGACCAAGGTGATCGCCTCGGCCGTCGCCGAGGGCCTGCAGGCTCGTGCCGGCGCGGGCCGCGGCGACGGCAAGCCCGAGGTCGAGGCCGCCGAGCCGCTCGCCGAATGGGAGCAGGAGCTGCTGGCCTCCGCAACGGCGACAGCCATGGCAACCGCTGGCGCCGACACCGCCGCCGCTGTCGGCAGTGAAGCCGCAGCGGATGCAACCGAATCGACCGCTGACCCCTCATAGGAAGGCTGATATGGCGAACTTCACCGCTGCCGACGTCAAGCGGCTTCGGGAGCTCACCGGCGCCGGGATGCTCGACTGCAAGAACTCGCTGGCCGACAGCGACGGCGACTTCGACAAAGCCGTCGAGGCGCTGCGCATCAAGGGCGCCAAGGACGTCGGCAAGCGTGCCGAGCGGGCCACGGCTGAAGGCCTGGTCGCGGCCAAGGGCGGCGCGCTGGTCGAGCTCAACTCCGAGACCGACTTCGTCGCCAAGAATGCCGAGTTCCAGGCGCTGGCCGAGCAGATAGTCGACGCCGCGCTGGACGCCAAGGCCACCGACCTCGACACGCTGAAAGCGGCCTCAATTTCTGGAGGGCTCGGCGAGAAGACCGTCGAGCAGGCCATCGCCGACCTGTCGGCCAAGATCGGTGAGAAGCTCGAACTGCGCCGCGTGCAGTACTTCGACGGCAACGTCGAGACCTATCTGCACAAACGGGCCGCCGACCTGCCGCCGGCGGTTGGTGTGCTGGTCGAGTTCGGCCCGGGTCCGGACCCGGACATCAGCGCAGCCGCGGCCCATGCCGCCGCGCTGCAGATCGCCGCGCTCAAGGCGCGCTACCTGTCGCGCGATGACGTGCCCGCGGACGTCGTGGCCAGCGAGCGCCGCATCGCCGAGGAAACCGCCAAGGCGGAGGGCAAGCCGGAGCAGGCGCTGCCCAAGATCGTCGAGGGCCGACTGAACGGCTTCTTCAAGGATGCGGTACTGCTCGAGCAGCCGTCGGTGTCCGACAACAAGAAGACGGTGCAGGCTCTGCTCGACGAGGCCGGCGTGACGGTGACGCGGTTTGTCCGCTTCGAGGTGGGGCAAGTCTAGCTAGGCTGCCTACATGCGACGCGTGCACGCTTTCGGTGAGGACGCACTCGGCGAACTCGACGCGGTCGGCCTGGCCGAGGCCCTGCGTGCGGGCCGGGTCGGCCGGGCCGAGGTGATCGAGGCGGTCATCGCCCGCACCGAGGCCGTCGACCCGGTGCTCAACGGCCTGGCGTACGCCACGTTCCGGCAGGCCCGGGCGGCCGCTGCAGAACCGTTGGGTGACGGTTTTTTCGCCGGGGTTCCGACGTTCATCAAGGACAACGTGGACGTCGCGGGCCAGCCGACGATGCACGGCACCGACGCGTGGACGCCATGGAATGCCGTCGGCAACAGCGAGTTCACCGATCTGTACCTGGCCACCGGGCTGACATCGGTGGGCAAGACGCAGTTGTCGGAGTTCGGCTTCAGCGCCTCGGCCGAACACCCCCGACTGGGGCCGGTCCGCAATCCGTGGGACACCGACTACAGCGCCGGCGCGTCGTCGTCGGGATCGGGTGCGTTCGTCGCCGCCGGTGTGGTGCCGATCGCGCACGCCAACGACGGTGGCGGGTCGATCCGAATTCCGGCCGCCTGCAACGGTATCGTCGGCCTCAAGCCGTCGCGTGGCCGGCTGCCACTGGACCCGATGCTGCGGCGGATGCCGGTGGGCATCGTCACCAACGGCGTGGTGACCCGCTCGGTGCGCGACACCGCGGTCTTCTACCGTGAGGCCGAGCGCATCTGGCGCAATCACAGGCTGGCTCCGGTCGGCGACGTCACCGGCCCCGGTCGGCAGCGCCTGCGGATCGCCGTGCTGACCCGTTCGGTTCGGCAGGAGTGCAGTCCCGAGATGCGGGAGCTGACGCTGGAGGCGGCCGGGCTCCTCGAAGGGCTGGGCCACCGCGTCGAACGTATCGACGAGCCGCCCGTGCCGGCCAGTTTCGTCGACGATTTCGTCCTGTACTGGGGTTTCCTGGCGTTGGCGCAGGTACGTGCCGGGCGGCGGATTTTCGGCAGAACGTTCGACCGCGACCGCCTCGACAGCCTGACGCTGGGCCTGGAGCGACACAGCGCCCGCAACCTGCACCGCCTTCCGTTGGCCATCATGCGCCTGCGCAGGCTGCGGAGACGTACCGCGGAATTCTTCGGCACCTACGACGCGGTGCTCACCCCGACCCTGGCCGACCGCACCCCCCGCATCGGTCACCTGGCTCCCACCGACTATCACCGGCTCATCGACCGGCTGATCGACTGGGTGGCGTTCACCCCGACGCAGAACGTCACCGGCGAGCCGGCGATCTCCTTGCCGGTGGCCCAGTCGGCCGACGGTATGCCGGTGGGCATGATGCTCTCGGCGGACATGGGGCAGGAGGCGCTGCTGCTGGAGCTGGCCTACGAGCTCGAAGAGGCCCGGCCCTGGGCACGCATCCAATCCGTCGGTTCGTCCGCCTGACCCACGCCTAGCCGCGACCGATTTCGCGCGCATCCGGCTTGCCGCCGGGGGTTGAGGGCGGCGACAGGGGGAGTGCGCCAGCCCCTAGCTTCTCGAGCATCCGCTTGAACTCGCGCCGCTGAGCATCGGTCAGCTTCGACAGGATGCGGGCGTCGGCAGCGCGCACCGCATTCTCCGCGCGCTTGAGCAACTCGCGGCCCCGGCCGGTCAGCGTGGCCGGCAACGCCCGCCCGGACGAGACCGACGCCGGCCGTGTCACCGCCCCATCGTCTTCCAGTTTGCGTAGCACGGAGTTCATTGCCTGCGGCGTGACGTTGGCGTGCCGGGACAACTCGGCGCTGGACAGCCCGGGAGATGTCGAAAGGAGTCGAAGGCATACGAATTCGGGCAGTGTGAGCCCCAGCGGGCCCAAGACCGTGGCAACCTCTGGGCGCAGGACGGCGCCGACCCGGTAGAGCAGGTAACCGAGCGGAGCGTCGTCAGCCTGAACCATGTCAGCGATATTGACATATTCTTGCCGGCGAAGCCGACGACACGCGTTTCCCCGCCCCGATTGTGGGTACAAGGCGTCCATGACGCTGGGGCTTCGTCCATGACGCTGGGGCTGTTGCGGGCCCGTCGCGAGGCGGTAGAGAAGCTCGCCGGCCAGCCGCGGGATTGCCGGGACCGTTCCGGTCGACGGCCCTTGCGCTGTCGTACGGGGGAGGGCCGGGCGCCTTCTGGCCGCCGCGGTCGGCGGTGGGCGTTGCGGGGATCGACTTCCGCCGATGCCCGCAGTCGATGTCGCGCGACGCCCTGGTCGTCGGTCTTCTCGAACGGCTGCGCACGTGCGACGTGCTCCGGCCGGACGGCCGGATGCTCCGGGCCGGACCTGATCAGAGAAGGCCGCGGCATCGCCGATCGACTCGAAACCAGCAGTGCAACGCCGAAAAGCGTGGTTTGGGAGGGCAATTCGCCTGCCGATGGACGGGGCCTGGTCGGCACTGCAGATGGAGGCGATTCGCGCGACGAGGACGAAGCTTCGCTCACCGGAGCAGGACTGGCCTGGCCCGGCTGATGGCGGCGAAGCAAAAGCGGAGCCGACGACAACGAGGATGGAGACAACGATGAGCAGCATTCGCCGGATGCTTCGATTGACGGTCGCCGGGATTGTGGCGGCGACGATACCGGGACTTGCCGGAGTGAGCGGGGTTGCGGCGCCCGCTCGGGCGGCGGCGCCGGAATTCCTGAAAGTGCCCTCACCCTCGATGGGGCACGACATCACGATCGAGTTCCAACAGGGCGGCGCGCCGGCCGTGTACCTGCTGGACGGGTTGCGGGCCCAGGACGACCGCAACGGTTGGGACATCAACACCAACGCATTCGCCGACTACGCCGGCTCGGGCATCTCGGTGGTCATGCCCGTAGGCGGGCGGTCAAGCTTCTACACCGACTGGTACGGGCCGGCCAACAACAGCGACGGGCCTCCCCAGACGTACAAGTGGGAAACCTTTCTGACCAGCGAGTTGCCCGGCTACCTGGCGAACAGGGGGGTCCGCAGAACCGGTAATGCCATCGTCGGGATCTCCATGTCGGGCTCCTCTGCCCTGATCCTGGCGGCCTATCACCCCCAGCAGTTCACCTACGCCGGCTCGCTGTCCGCCTACCTGACCCCTTCGAGTGGTTCGGGGCCGATGTACATCGGGATGGCCATGGGCAACGAGGGTGGATTCAACCCCCAGGACATGTGGGGACCCGACGGCGGACCCGGTTGGCAACGAAACGATCCCACCGTCCAGGTCGGCAGGTTGGTCGCGAACAACACGCGGCTGTGGGTCTACAGCGGCAATGGGAGGGAGTCCGACATCGGCGAGGGCAGCAT
Source organism: Mycobacterium sp. THU-M104 (assembly GCF_049197365.1). Lineage (NCBI taxonomy): Bacteria > Bacillati > Actinomycetota > Actinomycetes > Mycobacteriales > Mycobacteriaceae > Mycobacterium > Mycobacterium sp. THU-M104. Next base: position 18,001 of record NZ_JBMIOP010000124.1, on the reverse strand, counting down.
CCCGGGCACCGTCATCGAGCAGGTGGTCCTGGACAGCAACGTGGCGTTCAAGGACGCCTACATCGGTGCGGGCGGCCACAACGCGACGTTCAACATCGACCAGAACGGAGTGCACAGTTGGGGTTACTGGGGTGCCCAGTTGTCGGCGATGAAGCCGGACATGCAGCGGACGCTCGGCGCCGGCGGGGCGTCCGGATAACCGTTTCCACCCGGACTCCGTCCCGGACTCCTTGGCGTTCGACCCCGGCGAGCAGATCGGTACCGCGTGTGCAACCAGGGCAGCACTCGCTGACGCCGGAGACATGGTGCAGTGCGACGTTCAACCGCAGTCCGCGTCCGGCGCGGGCGGCGGGGACGGCACCCGCGCGGATGCCGTGTCGTCGACGATCCATCGCGGTTGCGGCGGCGTCGCCGCCATGTACCCAACCCCGCGGACGGTGTCGATCATCGACGCGTGTTCGGCTCCGAGCTTGGCGCGCAGCCGCCGCACGTGGACGTCGACCGTGCGGACATGGCCGGTGCTGTCGTAGCCCCACACCTCGTGCAGCAGCCGGGTACGGGTGAACGCGTGGCCGGCGTGCTGCACCAGGAAGATCAACAATCTGAACTCGGTGAGCGTCAGGTGCAGGTCCGCGCCGTCCAGCGAGCCCGTGCAGCCGGCCGGTTGCAGCACCAAGCCGCCGAACTTCAGCGAGCCCTGCAGTGCGCTGCGCCGCCGCGCGATGGCCAGCCGGAGCCGTATCTGCAGTTCGTCGCCCTCTGCCGCGGGCGGCATCACGTCGTCGAAATGCCGGTCGGCGTCGATCCCGGCGAAGTCCGCGGGCGCCACGATGGCCACCGCCGCTGTCGTCGGCGCGTCCGTGGTCAGCCGGCGGCAAACGTCTCGGGCCGCCGCCGGGTCGCTGCGCGCGTCGATGATTGCGACGTCGGCGGCGCAGAGACGCCCGTCGGCGTGGTGGGCAAGTGGCGTGCGTGACAACCTGCCCACAAAAAATTTCAGCGCCGGCAAGGCCGATTCGAAATCGTCCTCGTCGGTGACCAGTAGAACGTCCAACGACATCTCCAAAACCGGGGTGTGCTGACGAGGCACCTTGCGCGGAGATGTCTGCCGGCGCGACGTGGATCACCCCTTCGTCAGCAAAATTATGCCACTCATCCCGGTCTGCGGGCCCGAAGCGTCACAGCCGGGGTTCGCCCGCGAGAAAGTCCTGCTCCTTTACTCGAGAACCCCCGGTGAGACCGATGAGCCCGGCCCGTGGGAACGGGCCGGGCTCATCGTCGCGACAAGCTACTGGTTGGACTTCTGGCGCTCTTCCGGCCGGCGCGGCGCTGCCGCGGGCCGCTTCGGCCCCGGCTTCCTTCTTCGCCGCGTTGCGCTGTGCCTCGGCTTTGTCCTGCTGGGCCTGGCCCTCGCGGGTGAGGTCGTCCTGGCCCGTCAACGCCCCGACGGCCTCCTTGGCCCTGTCTTTGACCTCCTCGACGACGCCATTCACGGCTTCCGCGGGTCCGGAGTTGTTGGTGTCCGCCATGGATCAGCTCCTCTTTGGTGGCGTACGTGGAAACGAGCGGTTCGCGCTCCTCGCCGATCGGTGAACGATTCGGCAACACAGCAGCCGGCGGCCCTACTTCTCAAGACCGGTGGTTTCCTGCTGCCCTGCGGTCAGTTCGCGTGCCGGCGTGCGATCAAACATCGGCCGGTTAGGCGGGCGCGCCCCGGCGGCGCAACCTTTGCCGGTAATCCACCCCGCCCCTGCCGGAGTGTGCTGCGATGAGGCAGGATGTGAAAGGCCGTCCCGGAGGAGTTCGCCCGGGATGGCGCTCTCATGCGAGGAGTCTGATGACGAAGCCGACGGATGGCGCCAACGGCACACCGGCGAGTCGAGCCACATATTCGAGGGTGCTGCTCAAGCTGGGCGGCGAGATGTTCGGCGGGGGCCAGGTCGGCCTGGACCCCGACGTGGTGGCCCGGGTGGCCAGTCAGATCGCCGAGGTGGTGCGCACCGGCGTCCAGGTGGCCGTGGTGATCGGCGGAGGGAATTTCTTCCGGGGGGCCCAACTGCAGCAGCGCGGCATGGAACGCACCAGGTCGGACTACATGGGGATGCTCGGCACGGTCATGAACAGCCTTGCGCTGCAGGATTTCCTGGAGAAGGAGGGCATCGTCACCCGGGTCCAGACCGCGATCACCATGGGCCAGGTGGCCGAGCCCTACCTCCCGTTGCGGGCCGTCCGTCACCTGGAGAAGGGCAGGGTGGTCATCTTCGGCGCCGGCATGGGTCTGCCGTACTTCTCCACCGACACCACGGCGGCCCAGCGGGCGCTGGAGATCGGCGCCGACGTCGTCCTGATGGCCAAGGCGGTCGACGGCGTGTTCACCGAGGACCCCCGGGTCAACCCCGAGGCGGAGATGCTGACCGTGATCTCCCATCGCGAGGTGATCGACCGCGGGCTGCGGGTGGCCGATGCCACCGCGTTCAGCCTGTGCATGGACAATGGCATGCCGATCCTGGTGTTCAACCTGCTGACCAATGGCAATATCGCCCGCGCGGTAGGCGGTGAGAAGATCGGAACGCTGGTCACCACCTGAGGGGACGACGTGATGATCCGCGCAGGCGACGATGCAGAGCGTGGCGATGAGGAGGAGCGGCGCAGATGATCGATGAGGCTCTTTTCGACGCGGAAGAGAAGATGGAGAAGGCCGTGGCGGTGGCCCGCGACGACTTGTCGACGATCCGGACAGGTCGCGCCAACCCGGGTATGTTCTCCCGGATCGCGATCGACTACTACGGCGCCAGCACCCCGATCACGCAGCTGGCCGGCATCAACGTCCCCGAGGCGCGGCTGGTCGTGATCAAGCCCTACGAAGCCGGTCAGCTCGGTGCGATCGAGACGGCGATCCGCAACTCCGATCTGGGCGTCAACCCCACCAACGACGGCACCCTCATCCGGGTGGCCGTGCCGCAGCTCACCGAGGAACGCCGGCGCGAGCTGGTAAAACAGGCCAAGCACAAGGGCGAGGACGCCAAGGTATCCGTGCGCAACATCCGTCGCAAGGCGATGGAGGAGTTGCACCGCATCCGCAAGGACGGCGAGGCGGGCGAAGACGAGGTCGGGCGAGCGGAAAAGGACCTGGACAAGGCGACCCAGCAGTACGTCACCCAGATCGATGAGCTGGTCAAGCACAAAGAAGGCGAGCTGCTGGAGGTCTGACGGCCGCTCAGCAACCAATCTCGTGGCAACCCCTGACGCCGGCAACGGACGCGCGCCCGAGGAGCCGGCGCCCGCAGGCGAGGCTCCCGCACTCGGGAACACCCGGCGACAAGTAGCCAGGAAGACGTCGCGGGCGGGCCGCGACCTGCCCGCCGCGATCGTGGTCGGCGGCACCATCGGCGCGGTCCTGGTGGCGACGCTGCTCTTTGCTCCGCGCTACTGGGTGGTGTACGTCGCCATCGCCATCTTCGTGGCCAGTCACGAAGTGGTGCGCCGACTGCGCGAAGCCGGGTACGTCGTACCCGCCGTCCCGTTGCTGGCCGGCGGCCAGCTCACCGTCTGGCTGACCTGGCCGTTCCATGCGGCCGGCGCGATGGCCGGTTTCGGTGTCACGGTGGTGGTCTGCATGATCTGGCGGCTTTTCATGCAGGACAACAGCAAACGGCCCGAGCCGTTCACGGGTTCGCCGTCGGCGAACTACCTGCGTGACGCGTCCGCCACCGTGTTCCTGGCCGCGTGGGTCCCGCTGTTCGCGTCGTTCGCCGCGCTGCTCGTTTACCCCGAAGACGGTGCAGGCCGGGTGTTCTGCCTGATGATCACCGTCGCCGCCGCCGATGTGAGCGCCTACGCCGTAGGGGTGCTGTTCGGCAAGCACCTGATGGTTCCCGCGATCAGCCCGAAGAAGTCGTGGGAGGGTTTCGCGGGTTCACTGGTCTTCGGGACCGCCGCGGCGACGCTGACCGCGACGTTCCTGGCCGACAAGCCGCCATGGATCGGGGTTCTGCTCGGCGTCGTGCTCGTGTCGACCTGCACGCTCGGCGACCTGGTGGAGTCACAGATCAAGCGCGATCTCGGTATCAAGGACATGGGCCGGCTGTTGCCCGGCCACGGCGGCCTGATGGACCGGCTCGACGGCATCCTGCCGTCGGCGGTCGCGGCCTGGACGGTGCTGACGTTGTTGTCGTAGTTGTCGTTGTTGTCGTAGTTGTCGTAGTTGTCGTAGTTGTCGGACCCACGCCCGTCGTGACCGATACTGGACAGGTTATGGTCCAACGACTGGTTTTCGACGAACCGCGCCCCGCCCGGCCGCCGCGGCACCTTGCCGACCTGGACGCGGCCGGCCGCGCATCGGTCGCGGCCGAGCTGGGCCTGCCGGCGTTTCGGGCCAAGCAGCTCGCACACCAGTACTACGGCCGGCTGATCGCCGATCCCCACCAGATGACAGACCTTCCCGTGGCTGTGCGTGAGCGGGTCGCCGAGGAGATGTTCCCGACGCTGATCACCGCGGCCGCCGAGGTCGCGTGCGATGCCGGCCAGACCCGCAAGACCCTGTGGCGGGCCACCGACGGCACGACCTTCGAATCGGTGCTGATGCGTTACCCGCAGCGCAACACGGTGTGCATCTCGTCGCAGGCCGGCTGCGGCATGGCCTGCCCGTTCTGCGCGACCGGTCAGGGTGGGTTGCGGCGCAACCTGTCGACCGCCGAGATCCTCGAACAGGTACGTGCCGGTGCCGCGGCGCTGCGCGACGACTCCGACCGGGCCGGCCAGCGGCTGTCCAACGTGGTGTTCATGGGCATGGGGGAGCCGCTGGCCAACTACGCCCGGGTGCTGGCCGCGGTGCAGCGCATCACCGCCCCGCCGCCGAACGGCTTCGGCATCTCCGCCCGTGCGGTGACGGTGTCCACGGTGGGCCTGGTGCCTGCGATCCGCACACTCGCCGACGAGCGGCTCGGAGTGACGCTGGCGTTGTCGCTGCACGCGCCCGACGACCAACTGCGCGACACACTGGTGCCGGTCAACACGCGGTGGAAGGTCGGTGAGGCTCTGGCCGCGGCCCGCGACTACGCCGATACGACCGGTCGCCGGGTGTCGGTGGAATACGCGCTGATCCGCGACGTCAACGACCAGGCGTGGCGGGCCGACCTGCTGGGAAAGCGGCTGCATCGCGCGCTCGGGCCCCTGGTGCATGTGAACCTGATCCCGCTCAACCCGACCCCGGGCAGCGCGTGGGACGCCAGCCCGAAGCCGGTGGAGCGGGAGTTCGTCCGGCGGGTGCGGGCCCAGGGGGTGTCGTGCACCGTGCGCGACACCCGCGGCCGCGAGATCGGTGCCGCCTGCGGACAGCTGGCCTTCGAGAAGAAGTAGCCGGCGGGTAGCTACCGGAGCCAGCCGCGGCGGCGGCCCCACAGGTCGCGCACCAGCACGAACAGGATCACCACGGCGAAACCGACCAGCCAGATGTCCTCGACGCGGCCGACGTGATTGCCGCGCAGCATCGCCAGCAGGAAGATGACGGCGACCACGCCGACGAAATGCCACGTGCGGAGGTTGATCCTGCTCCAGCCCCACGCCGCCGACGGCACCTCGGCAGTGTCGACGGCGGTGTCGACGGCGGCGGAGCGTTCCAGCTCGGTACTGGCCACGGCGAGTCCCTCTCGGATCGGATCGGCTTCTTGGAGGTGATTCTGGCATACCCGCTGCGCGGCCCCGAGAGTTCGGTCGCGGCCGGGCAGGTCGTGGACCCTGTCGCCGGCGGACGGCACAATGAGTGGGTGACCACCCCGAGGACCACCCCGATGGCCGACCCGACCCGATGACCGACGGGCACACCGAGGACCGCCTGCGGGTGCTGGTGCTGGGCAGCACCGGCTCGATCGGCACCCAGGCACTCGAGGTCATCGCCGCCAACCCGGACCGTTTCGAGCTGGCCGGGCTGGCCGCCGGGGGCGCGAACCCCGCCATCCTGGAACGGCAGCGCACCGAGACCGGGGTCACCAATGTCGCCGTCGCCGACGAGCGGGTGGCCGAGCACGTCGGGGGCGTCCGGTTCCGTGGCCCGGACGCGGTGACCCGGCTGGTGCGGGAAACCGAGGCCGACGTCGTCCTCAACGCGCTGGTGGGTGCGCTGGGCCTGCGCCCGACGCTGGCTGCGCTGGAGTCGGGGGCCCGGCTGGCGCTGGCCAACAAGGAGTCGCTGGTCGCCGGGGGCCCGCTGGTGTTGCGCGCGGCGCGACCCGGCCAGATCGTGCCCGTCGATTCCGAGCATTCGGCGCTGGCCCAGTGCCTGCGCGGCGGTTCCCCCGGCGAGGTGGCCAATCTGGTGCTGACCGCCTCCGGCGGACCGTTCCGCGGCTGGAGCGCCGCCGACCTGCGGGGCGTCACCCCCGCGCAGGCGGGCGCGCACCCGACCTGGTCGATGGGCCCGATGAACACGCTGAACTCGGCGTCACTGGTTAACAAAGGCCTCGAACTCATCGAGACCCACCTGCTGTTCGGCATCCCCTACGACCGCATCGAGGTGGTCGTGCACCCGCAGTCGATCGTTCATTCGATGGTCACCTTCGTCGACGGCTCGACGATCGCGCAGGCCAGCCCGCCGGATATGAAGCTGCCCATAGCGCTGGCGCTGAGCTGGCCGCACCGGGTGCCCGGGGCGGCCGCCTCCTGCGACTTCAGCACCGCTTCCACCTGGGACTTCGAGCCGCTGGACGGCGACGTCTTCCCTGCGGTCGACCTCGCCCGGCACGCCGGGGAGGCCGGCGGGTGCATGACCGCGGTCTACAACGCCGCCAACGAAGAGGCGGCGGAGGCGTTCCTGGCCGGCCGGATCGGCTTTCCGAGCATCGTCACAACGATCGCCGATGTGCTGCACGCCGCCGACCAATGGGCCCCCAAATTCAGCGAAGTACCCGCTAACGTGGAGGAGGTACTGGACGCGCAGCGCTGGGCGCGCGAGCGGGCCCAGCGCGTCCTCGCCGCAGCGGCGACCGCAACCGGCGCCCCTGGCAAAGTCTCGGGAATGGCTTGAGAAAGGTCTGGCAGCGAAGATGATGTTCGTTATCGGCATTGTGCTGTTCGCGCTCGCCATTCTGGTGTCGGTGGCCCTGCACGAGTGCGGTCACATGTGGGCGGCCCGTGCCACAGGCATGAAGGTGCGCCGCTACTTCGTCGGCTTCGGGCCGACGCTGTGGTCGACGCGGCGAGGGGAGACCGAGTACGGCCTCAAGGGTGTTCCGCTGGGCGGGTTCTGCGACATCGCCGGCATGACACCGGTCGAAGATCTGGCACCCGACGAGGCCGAGCGGGCGATGTACAAGCAGGCGACCTGGAAGCGCGTCGCGGTGCTGTTCGCGGGCCCCGGCATGAACTTCGTCATCTGCCTGGTGCTGATCTACGGCATCGCACTGGTCTGGGGGCTGCCGAACCTGCACCCGCCCACCAAGGCTGTGATCGGCGAGACGGCGTGTGTCGCGCCGGAAGTGGCGCCGGGCAAGCTCGGGGACTGCAGCGGTTCGGGACCGGCCGCGCGCGCCGGGATCCGCCCCGGCGACGTCGTGGTCAAGGTCGGCGACACCCCGGTGTCCAGCTTCGAGGAGATGGCCGTGGCGGTCCGCAAGCTGCATGGCTCCGTCCCGGTCGTCGTGGAGCGCGACGGCTCCACCCTCACCACGTACGTCGACATCCAGCCCACGCAGCGCTTCGTCTCCGGCGGGGCCAAGGAACAAGGAAGCAGGCCCGAGGCCGCGACGGTGGGCGCCATCGGCGTCGGCGCCGTCCGGGTCGCGCCCACGCATTACGGCGTGTTCTCGGCGATACCGGCGACGGTCGCCTTCACCGGTGAACTCACTGCGGAGGTGGGCAAGGCGCTGGTGGCGATCCCGACCAAGGTCGGCGCTCTGGTGCACGCCATCGGTGGCGGGCAGCGTGATCCGCAGACGCCGATGAGCGTGGTGGGTGCCAGCATCATCGGCGGCGACACCGTCGACCACGGCCTGTGGGTGGCGTTCTGGTTCTTCCTGGCCCAGCTGAACCTGATTCTGGGCGCGATCAATCTGGTGCCGTTGCTGCCTTTCGACGGCGGTCACATCGGTATCGCGGTGTTCGAGAAGATCCGCAACATGATCCGGTCCGCCCGCGGCCTGGTCGCCGCCGCTCCGGTGAACTACCTCACATTGATGCCGGCGACGTACGTGGTCCTGGTGTTCGTGGTGGGGTACATGCTGCTGACCGTGACAGCCGATCTGGTCAACCCGATCAGGCTTTTCCAGTGACCAACCGAAGGAATCGATCGCAGTGACCGTTGGCCTGGGCATGCCGGACGCTCCGGTGCCTACGCTCGTCCCCCGCCGCACAACGCGCCAGCTGATGGTCCGCGACGTCGGGGTCGGCAGCGACTATCCGATCTCGGTGCAATCGATGTGCACCACCAAGACCCATGACGTCAACGCGACGTTGCAGCAGATCGCCGAGCTGACCGCCGCCGGCTGCGACATCGTCCGGGTGGCTTGCCCGCGTCAGGAAGACGCCGATGCGCTGGCCCAGATCGCCCGACACAGCCAGATTCCGGTGATCGCCGACATCCACTTCCAGCCGAAGTACATCTTCGCGGCCATCGACGCCGGCTGCGCGGCGGTGCGGGTGAATCCGGGCAACATCAAGGAGTTCGACGGACGGGTCGGCGAGGTCGCCAAAGCCGCCGCGGCGGCCGGCATCCCCATCCGCATCGGGGTCAACGCCGGCTCGCTGGACAAGCGATTCCTGCAGAAGTACGGCAAGGCCACCCCCGAAGCGCTCGTGGAGTCGGCGCTGTGGGAGGCCTCGCTGTTCGAGGAACAGGGTTTCTCACAACTCAAAATCAGCGTCAAACACAACGACCCGGTGGTGATGGTCGCCGCCTACGAAATGTTGGCGGCGAAGTGCGACTACCCGCTGCACCTCGGGGTCACCGAGGCCGGCCCGGCCTTCCAGGGGACCATCAAGTCCGCGGTCGCATTCGGCGCGCTGCTCTCGCGCGGCATCGGCGACACCATCCGCGTGTCGCTGTCGGCGCCGCCCGTCGAAGAGGTCAAGGTCGGCACCCAGATCCTCGAGTCGCTGAACCTGCGGCCGCGTTCGTTGGAGATCGTGTCCTGCCCGTCGTGCGGTCGCGCGCAGGTCGACGTGTACACCCTGGCCAACGAGGTGAGCGCCGGCCTGGAGGGTCTCGACGTGCCGCTGCGGGTCGCCGTCATGGGTTGCGTAGTCAACGGCCCGGGGGAGGCCCGCGAGGCCGACCTGGGCGTGGCGTCGGGAAATGGCAAGGGCCAGATCTTCGTTCGGGGCGAGGTGATCAAGACCGTGCCCGAATCCCAGATCGTCGAGACCCTGATCGAGGAGGCCATGCGGCTCGCCTCCGAAATGGACTCCGCGGTGCCCGCCGAAACGGGTGACGCATCGGTCGACGGGTCGCAAACAACCGCGGGCGGTTCGCCGGTTGTGACCGTAAGCTGATAGGCGCCGGTGTGCTCGCATCGGTCCTCGGCACCCACCACAGGGAGTTCGCCCCGATGTCGGCTCCGCCCATCTTCCGCCTTGTCGGCGAGCGCTGGGTGTCTGTGGTGCGTGATGCCGCCGCGGTGCGGCGCGTTTTCGACGAAGACCCGGTGGGGTCGTGCATGGTCGCTGCACGCGTCGCCGATCATGGCGTCGACCCCAACGCGATCGGCGGGGAGCTGTGGACCCGCCGCGGCCCGCAGGAGTCGCTGTGCTTTGCCGGCGCCAACCTGATCCCGCTGCGTGGCGCACCGGCCGACCTCAACGCGTTCGCGGACGAGGCGATGAGCGGGACGCGGCGCTGCTCGTCGTTGGTGGGCAGGGCCGGCCTCGTGCTGCCGATGTGGGAGCGGCTCGCGGCGGCGTGGGGCCCCGCGCGCGACGTGCGCGAGCAGCAGCCGCTGATGGCACTGTCCGCGCACCCGAACTGCGACATCGACGCCGGGGTGCGCCAGGTCCGGCCGGACGAGTTGGACGCCTACCTGGTGGCCGCCGTCGACATGTTCATCGGCGAGGTCGGGGTCGACCCGCGCCTCGGCGACGGCGGTCGCGGCTACCGGCGCCGGGTGGCCAGCCTGATCGCGGCCGGGCGGGCCTGGGCGCGCTTCGAGGACGGTCAGGTCGTGTTCAAGGCGGAGGTCGGGTCGCAGTCCCCGGCCGTGGGCCAGATCCAGGGTGTCTGGGTGCACCCGGAGTGGCGCGGCCGGGGCCTGGGTACGGGCGGCACCGCCACGGTGGCGGCGGTGATCGTCGGCGCCGGGCGGATCGCCAGCTTGTACGTCAATGACTTCAACACGGTGGCACGCGCGGCATATGCGCGCGTCGGCTTCACCGAAGTCGGCACTTTCGCGACGGTACTGCTGGACTGACGCCACTCGCGCTCCGGGAATACCGGACATGCACATCCCGGACATAACAGTTGCGTCTCGGTGTGTCGACGCGTTCCAACACGCCACAGTTCTTAACATCAGCAACGATGGCAACTCAAACAACATTAGTCTCGTCTGTCACAAGCCTGGTCATCATCGGGGTGATCGGGCTGTCCGGATGCACCCCGCGGCCTGACGGACCCGGCCCGGCGGCCCAGAGGTTCTTCGCCGCCCTGGGTGTCGGGGACACCGCCACCGCCGCCCAGCTCAGCGACAGCCCCGACGACGCCCGCGAGGCGCTCAACGCGGCCTGGTCGGGACTGCAGGCCACTCATCTGGACGCGCAGGTCCTGAGCGCCAAATACGTCGAGGACACCGGCAAGGTGGACTATCGCTTCGCCTGGCACCTGCCCAAGAACCGGATCTGGACGTACGACGGCGAGCTGAAGATGGCCCGCTACGAGGGGCGTTGGAGGGTGCGCTGGGCCAGCACCGGGCTACACCCCAAGCTCGGCGAGCACCAGACGTTCGCGCTGCGGGCCGACCGGCCGCCGCGGGCCTCGGTCAACGAACTCGGCGGCACCGATGTGTTGGTGCCGGGCTACCTGTACCACTACACGCTGGACGCCGCGCAGGCCGGCTCGGGGTTGGCACTGAGCTCGACGGCGCACGCGGCGGTGGACGTGCTGCATCCGTTCAACGACACGCTCGACGATCCCCAGCTGCTCGCCGAGCAGGCCAGTTCGTCGACGCAGCCGGTGGACCTGGTCACCCTGCATCCCGACGACAACGACAAGGTATTCCCGCTGATCGGCCGACTGCCCGGCATCGTGATCACACCCCAGCCCGCGATGCTGCCCACCGACCCGCATTTCGCGTCGACGGTCGTGGCCGAGGTGAAGAAGGCGGTCATCGACCAACTCGACGGCCAGCCGGGCTGGCGGGTGGTCGCCGTCAACCAGAACGGCGTCGAAGTCGAAGTGCTGCACGAGGTTCAGGGAGCCCCGGCGCCGTCGGTCTCGCTCACCCTGGACCGGGTGGTGCAGAATGCCGCCCAGCACGCCGTCGACACTCGCGGTGGCAAGGCGATGATGGTGGTGATCAAGCCGTCGACGGGCGAGATCCTGGCGATCGCGCAGAACGTCGGGGCCGACGCCGACGGCCCGCTCGCCACCACCGGCCTGTTCCCACCCGGGTCGACGTTCAAGATGGTGACCGCCGGGGCCGCCGTCGAGCGCGACATGGCCACGCCCAACACGATGATGGGCTGCCCGGGCAGCATCGACATCGGACACCGCAGCATCCCCAACTACGGCGGCTTCGACCTGGGCGTGGTGCCGATGTCGCGCGCCTTCGCCAGTTCCTGCAACACCACGTTCGCCGAGCTGAGCAGCAAGATGCCGCCGCGCGGGCTGACCCAGGCGGCCAGCCGCTACGGCATCGGGTTGGACTACCAGGTCGAGGGCATCACCACGGTGACCGGGTCGGTGCCGCCGACGGTGGACCTGGCCGAGCGCACCGAGGACGGCTTCGGCCAGGGCAGGGTGCTGGCCAGCCCGTTCGGCATGGCCCTAGCGGCTGCCACGGTCGCGGCCGGCAGGACCCCGGTGCCGCAGCTGATCGCCGGGCGGCCGACGACGGTGCAGGGCCCAGAAGTCCCAGTCACGCCGATCAGCCCCAAGATGGTCGAGGCCCTGCGACCCATGATGCGGCTGGTGGTGACCAACGGGACCGCCAAGGAGATCTCCGGTTGCGGGGCGGTGTTCGGGAAGACCGGCGAGGCCGAATTCCCGGGCGGATCGCACTCGTGGTTCGCCGGATACCGCGGCGACCTCGCGTTCGCGGCCCTGATCGTCGGGGGTGGCAGCTCGGAATATGCGGTCCGGATGACCAAGGTGATGTTCGATTCGCTGCCCCCGGATTTCTTGGCCTGAGGCCCGGCCGCGCCCACAGCGGTAGATCGCCCAGGGTGCGTGGAACTGCGAGGCTGGGCGGGCTCGCTGAAGCGCCACGGCGAATGGATGGTGCCCACCCGCCTGGCGCTGGTCCGCCGGCTGGGCTCGGTGGGACTCGACCTGACCAGGGCGCGCTTCGCGGGACCGGTGGTGGTGATCGAGATGGACATGAGGTTCGGCTCCGTGGAGATCCGGTTGCCCGGCGCCGCCAGCGCCTCGCTGGACGACGTCGAGGTCTACGGCGGCAGCGCCAGTGACCGCCGCAAAGACGCACCTGGCGAGGGCAGGCCGCATGTGGTGCTGACGGGACGGGTGGTGTGCGGAAGGGTGACGATCCGGGGACCGCGCCGGTCGTTGCTGCGCAGGCACCGAGGGTGAATCGCCGGCGGCGGACGACGGCGTGTCGCCGCCCGGTGTTCACAGTCGACGCCACCGTTTCACACTCGAGGCCGGGCCGGCCGCATGGGGGCGATTAAGCTGGCCGTATGCCTGCACGCACCGTGCTTTCCCCCGGAGTGTTGTCCCCGATGCGACCGGTGCCCGCCCGCATCCCGCGCCCGGAATACGTCGGCAAGCCGACCGCCCGGGAGGGAACCGAGTCGTGGGAGCAGACACCGGAGGTTATCGAGAAGATGCGCGTCGCCGGCCGGATCGCGGCCGGCGCGCTGGCCGAGGCGGGCAAGGCGGTCGCGCCGAGGGTCAGCACCGACGAACTGGACCGGATCGCCCACGAGTACATGGTCGACCACGACGCCTACCCGTCGACGCTGGGCTACAAGGGATACCCCAAGTCGTGCTGCACGTCGCTCAACGAGGTCATCTGCCACGGCATTCCCGATTCGACGGTGATCGCCGACGGCGACATCGTCAACATCGACGTCACCGCCTACCTCGACGGGGTACACGGCGACACCAACGCGACCTTCCTGGCCGGCGACGTCTCGGAGGAACACCGACTGCTGGTGGAGCGCACCCACGAGGCCACGATGCGGGCGATCAACGCCGTCAAACCGGGGCGTTCGCTGTCAGTCGTCGGCCGGGTCATCGAGTCGTATGCAAACCGGTTCGGCTACCAGGTCGTTCGCGATTTCACCGGGCACGGTATCGGCACCACGTTCCACAACGGGCTGGTGGTGCTGCACTACGATCAGCCTTCGGTGGCGACGATCATGCAGCCGGGCATGACGTTCACCATCGAACCGATGATCAATCTCGGCGGGTTGGACTACGAGATCTGGGACGACGGCTGGACGGTGGTCACCAAGGACCGCAAGTGGACCGCGCAGTTCGAGCACACGCTGCTCGTCACCGACACCGGCGTCGAGATTCTCACGCTCCCGTGAGCCGCCCGGCCTTCGCCGCGCGCAGGTGACCGGCGCTCTGCTGGTTGCCGGGACCAGTTCCGACGTCGGCAAATCGGTGGTGGTGGCGGGCTTGTGCCGACTGCTGGCACGCCGCGGGGTCCGCGTCGCGCCGTTCAAGGCGCAGAACATGTCCAACAACTCGGCGGTCACCGTCGAGGGCGGCGAGATCGGTCGCGCCCAGGCGATTCAGGCGCGGGCGGCGGGCCTGGAGCCCAGCGTCCGCTTCAACCCGATCCTGCTCAAACCCGGTGGTGACCGGACCTCGCAGCTGGTCATCCGGGGGCGGGTCGACGGGTCGGTCGCCGCGGCCGACTACATGCGACATCGCGACCGGCTCTTTGGCATCGTCTTCGACGAACTGTCGGGTCTGCGCGAGGAATTCGACGCGGTGATCTGTGAAGGAGCGGGCTCGCCCGCCGAGATCAACCTCCGTGAAACGGATTTGGCCAACATGGGCCTGGCCAGGGCTGCTGATCTGCCGGTGCTGCTGGTCGGGGACATCGACCGCGGCGGCGTGCTTGCGCACCTGTTCGGCACGCTCGCCGTGCTCGAGCCCGACGACCAGGCGTTGGTCGCCGGTTTCGTCGTCAACAAGTTCCGCGGTGACCCCGCTCTGCTGGAACCGGGTCTGCGGCAGCTGCACGCCATGACCGGGCGCCCCACCTACGGCGTGCTGCCCTACGCCGAGGAGCTCTGGCTGGACGCCGAGGACTCGCTGTCGGTCCTCGCCCAACGCGTCCTGGGCAGGCCCGCACCACCGTGCGGCCACGAGTGGTTGCGGGTGGCCGCGATTCGGCTGCCCCGCATCTCCAACTCCACCGACCTCGAGGCGCTGGCGTGCGAGCCGGGCGTGCTGGTGCGCTGGGTGAGCGACCCCGGCGACCTGGCCGTCGCCGATCTGATCGTGCTGCCGGGCAGCAAGGCCACCGTCGCCGACCTCTCCTGGCTGCGGGACCGCGGACTGGCCGACGCCATCGCCGGTCACGCCCGCGCCGGCAAGCCGGTCCTCGGGATCTGCGGCGGATTCCAGATGCTGTGCCGACGCATCGCGGACCCGGTGGAATCCGGGGCGGGGGAGGTCGCCGGACTGGGGTTGCTGGACGCCGACATCTCCTTTGCCGCGGCCAAGGTCCTGCGGCGCTGGGTACAACCGCTCACCGGCTACGAGATCCATCACGGGCGCCTGTCCCGGTGCGCCGAAAAAAGCTGGTTCGACGTCGAGTCCGAACCGCAGGGCATCGAGCGCGCCGCCGTTTTCGGCACGCACTGGCACGGTCTGTTCGACAACGACGAGTTCCGCCGCGCGTGGCTGACCCGTGTCGCCGATGCGGCTGGTCGCCGCGGATTCGTCGTCGGAGACGTCGATGTCGCCGCCCGGCGCGACACCCAGCTCGACGCCGTCGCCGGGTTGCTGGCGTCGCATCTGGACCTCGACGCCGTCCTCGGACTGCTCGAGTCGCCGCCGCCGCGACGGCCCCACATCGCCACCGGGTTGCGGATCTGAAATGGGGGGCGGAGGGGGAAAAACCTCGCGACCGCCTGCCGGTCGGCGGTAGCGTGCGTGAGTGACCTCGATGATGACCACCCTCGACGGATTCCCTGTCCCCGTGGGGATCACCGGTCCGGAGAAGGGCGTGGTCGTGGTCGTCGTGAGCGACGTGCAGCAGCCGCCGGCGTCCTACGACGCGGTGTGTGCGCGGCTGCACACGGCCTCGCTGCGCACGGTCGTCATCGGCTTCCACCCGCGGCTGACGCCCAAATCGGTGCTCGGCATCCTCGACGCGGTGGGTATCGGCTGGGCCGCGGTGGTCGGTGACCGCGCCGGGGGAGAGCTTGCTTGGGAGCTGGCGGCAACCAGGGCGGGCCGGTTCGTGGGCCTGGTGGCGATCGACCGGGGGCATCCGCGGGTCGCCGACGTCCGCGGCGTGGTGCGCGACGATCATTGCCCGCCGGTGGAAATCGGGACCACCGTGCTGGTCAGCACGCCGGCCGCCCGCGCGGTGGCGCACGACAGCCAGCGGTTCGTCTATTCCGATTACCGCGTCGTGGACCTTGCCCGACTCACAGCGCAGGAGTCGACCGCTGCGCTGGCCACCGAGATCGTGCTGCGCACCAGCACCTGGTAGTACCGGACCACCTGGTAACGCCGGTTGTGTCACTGCTGCAAGCGATGTGCCGACGGCAGCCGCGCGGCGCGGCTCGTCGGCGGTGACCGAGGAGAAGATGCGTGGTAGACAACGTCGCTGCGTCCGGCCCGGTCGTCGGGCTGACCACCTACCTGGATCGGGCACGCACGGGCGTCTGGGATGTGGCCGCGGGTTTCCTGCCCGCCAACTATTTCCGGGGCGTCGCCATGGCCGGCGGTGTCGCGGTGCTGCTGCCGCCGCAGCCGGTGGGCCCCGGCGTCGCCGAACGGGTGCTCGGGGGTCTCGACGCTCTGGTGATCACCGGGGGCAATGACATCGATCCCGCGTCCTACGGTGCGTCTGCCCACCCGGACACCGACGTGCCGGTACCCGTGCGCGATGCCTGGGAGTTCGCGTTGCTGCGGGCCGCGCTGCGGCGCGGGCTGCCGGTGCTCGGCATCTGCCGGGGCGCGCAGGTTCTCAACGTGGCTTTCGGTGGGACGCTGCATCAGCACTTGCCCGACGTCCTCGGCCACCACGGGCACCGGGCCGGCAACGGGGTGTTCACCTCGCTGGTGGTGCGCACGGTGCCCGGTACGCGGCTGGGGGGTCTGCTCGGTGAATCAGCTGAGGTGCGCTGTTACCACCATCAGGCCGTCGCGACCGTCGGTGTGGGACTGAAGGTCAGTGCGTGGGACTGCGACGGGGTGGTCGAAGCGCTGGAGGTGCCGGGCGAGCATTTTGTGCTGGCCGTGCAGTGGCATCCGGAGGAGTGCCTGGAGGACCTGAGATTGTTCTCGGCGCTCGTTGAGGCGGCTCGCGCATACGCGCAGCGCCGGTGACGGCGGGTGCGCCGGGTTCAGCTCGGCCTGCGCCGTGACGGTTGCCCCGGCGGATCGTTCTCGGTGACCAGGCGGATCGGCTCGCCGGCGCGGCCCTGGCGCAGCGGTTGGGAGGGGCCACGGGTTGTCGCCTCGGGCTCGGTCCAGGCGCGCGGCACCGTCAAAAACCCGACCGAGGCGCCGTGACCGATTCGCGCGGCGACCGTCGTGCCGGCGGTGTCGCCCGGAGTCGGAATCAGCCGTCGCAACGCCGCCGCCTTGTTGAGGGAGTTGAGGTTTCTGATCGCGACATCCAACGGCGCCGACAGCGAGCTCAGCTTGGACAGGGACGCCGTCACCGGCAGCAGGGACGCGTCCAGACTGCTCAGCGGTGAGCGGGACAGCCCGGCCAATCCCTCGGGGATCGCCGACATCACCTGGCCGCCGGACGCGATGACCTCCGGTGCGGCTTTGAGGCGCCATGCGCGGGACGCCGTCGACGGCCCGCGGGGATGAGCCGGCGGCGGGACGAAGGGCGTCAACGCCGCCGCATCCGCCGACGCGGCGGCGTAGGCGTACATGGTGGCGGCGTTCTGGGCCCACATCTGGTCGTACTCGGCCTCGGTGTCCGCGATCTCCGCGCTGCTGTTGCCCAGGGAATTCATGGCGGCCAACGACGCGCGCCGCGTACGGTTGGCCTCGACGGTCGGTGGGGGCACCGTCGCCGTGAACGCCGCCTCGTAGGCGCTCGCCGCTGCCTCGGCTCCATGGGCCGTCTGCCGGGCCTGCTCGGCGAGGGCCTGCAGCCATTGGCGGTGGTGAGCCAGGTCCCGGGCCGTCGCCGCCGGGCCGTGGCAGCACCGCCTGAGTTGCCCGATCGCCGTGGCGTATCCCGCCGCCGCCTGGTCCAGGGTGCCGGCCAGCGTGTCCCACGTGGCGGCGGCGATCGTCAGCAAGTCCGAACCGGGGCCCGAATACAGGTGCGCGGAGTTGAACTCCGGAGGTCGCCTTCCGAAGTCCATGGCTATCTCGCTCGACGGAGGGATCGGGCGGTGTCAAGGGTGCACGAGAACATGAATTTCCCTCTGAGACTGGGTTGCACTGAGACTGGGTTGCATACGGGCGTGCCGGTGCCGGGAGAGTTATCCGGATATGTCGTCGGAAGCTCGACCGGCGCGAATCGCGGTGATCGTCAACAGCGGTGATCGTCAACGGCGGTGATCGTCAACGGCGGTGATCGTCAACGGCTAGGGCGTGTCTCCCAATTTTTCGACTGTTGACCAGCCAGGATTGGCTGGTGACGCGGATTGGTGTGATTTCTGACGAGTTCTGGGCGGTGGT
>NZ_JBMIOP010000100.1:0-1343 GCF_049197365.1 Mycobacterium sp. THU-M104 | reverse complement strand
GTTGGTGCGCAGGTAGCCGTAGACGGCGGCGAATTTGCCGTTCACGTCCTCGGGGATCGCCACCGGAACGCCTAAAGCCCTTGCACCCCAAGCGATCTGTGCCGTACGTTCCACCAGGGCGGTGACGTGCAGAGCCTTCTCGGGCCGCGGGCCCACGGCCACCAGGCCGTGATTGGCGATCAGAGCGGCCGCCCGCCCGTCGAGCGCGCTGACGGCGTTGAGGCCGACGTCGGGCGTGCCCGAGGCTGCATACTCGGCGCACCGGACGTCGCCGCCGCAGCACACGGCGAACTCGTCGATGCAGGCCGGAATCGGCTGGCGCGCGACGGCGAACATCGTGGCCCACACCGGATGGCTGTGGATGACGCTGCCGATGTCGTCGAACGCCCGGTAGCAGGACAGGTGCAGCGCCAGCTCCGACGACGGGAACCGGTCCTGGGCGGCCTGCAGCACGGCGCCGTCCGGGCCGACGAGCACGATGTCGTCGAGTCGCATGTCGCGATAGTCCACCGACGACGGCGTGATGACGATGTTGCCGTCGGCGCGCCGGGCGGAGATGTTGCCGGCGATCCCCTCGACCAGACCGCGCCGCAGCATGTCTCTGGCGGCGTCCAGGACCGCGCTTTCGGGATTGTCGACAAACCTCACGGGCGCAGCACCTCCGGGTTGACGATATGAGCGGGCGTGCCGCCGGACGACAACGCTTCCGGATCGTCGGCCACCATCTGCGCCTGCCGCGCCTCGGTGTCCCAGGTGGCGCCCCCGATGTGCGGGGTCAACACGACGTTGGGCATGCCCGCCAGCGGGTGATCCGTCGGCAGCCATTCGCCGGCGAAGTGGTCCAATCCGGCTCCGGCCACCTTGCCGTCGCGCAGCGCCGCCACCAGTGCGTCGGTGTCGTGCAGTTGCGCGCGGGCGGTGTTGAGGAACACCACGGCGTCGCGCATGGCCGAGAACTGCGCCGCGCCGATCATCCCGGCGGTCTCATCGGTGACCGGCGCGTGCAGGGACACCACGTCGGACTCGGCCAGCAGCGCGTCGAGACCGTGTTCGGCTTCCTCGGTGTAGGGGTCGTGGGCGATCACCCGCAGGCCCAGCCCGCACAGCCGCCAGCGCACCGCCCGGCCGACCGCGCCCAGGCCCACCAGCCCGGCGGTGCGTCCGGCGATCTCGGCGCCGCGGAACCGCTGATACGGGATGCTGCCGTCACTCGTCACCTGCTGCCCGCGGACATCGGTGTCCGCGGGCAGCAGGTGACGAGTGACGGCCAGCAGCAGGGCCACGGTCATCTCGGCGACCGCGTCGGCGTTGCGGCCCGGGGTGTAAAGCACCGGGACACCGGC
>NZ_JBMIOP010000090.1:0-26064 GCF_049197365.1 Mycobacterium sp. THU-M104 | reverse complement strand
ACTGGTTCAATCCCAGTATCGCGCACCAGTATTTCCGCAGTTCAGGCCCGGTTTTTGCCGGGCCTTCCCCGTCTGCATGCAATAAACGTGCGATAGTGACGCGGCTGGTGGCGGCGACCCCCGACGGGAACGCAAATGACGCCCCCGCTACACCCGACGTTGCCACCCGGCAGCGCGCGGTGCGCGTACTGCTCTGGGAGTCGACGCGCGAGGCCCGATCGGTAAGCGATACCGTCCAGTTTCACCGGAGGTCGGCCGATCGGGCGCTGCGCGGGTATCGACCCGCCAGGTGTGTCGACCGGATCGACCCTGCGGCGATTTCTCCGCGGCATGTCATTTACCGCTGGCCGACGACGCCGATCCCGATACGGAGGCACCGATGAAACAAGTGATCGCCGCTGGCGCACCGGTTTTGGCCGCCTAGCCGGGGGGTTCGACGAGTTCAAACCCGGGGCCGCGTACGCCGAACCGGGCAACTGCGAGCAGTTCGGCGGTCCGGGCTGCTGACAATTCCTGGGCCAGAATCACAGCGTTTGGTACCCCGCACGCGGCCGGTCGTCGAGGGTCGACACGGGGACGTGAGGGCGTGTGCGTAGCAGTCCGGTGTCGTATCCATCCACTCGTCGGACACCGGGAACGGGGAGGCCCACGATGTGAGAGCATCCGCGACGTTGGGCACATCGAGCCGGCCCCGCGCAGCCGTTGGGGGAAACGCTCAGATCGTCTGAGGTATGGAGGATGATCTCGACGTGACCGGCGGCCAGCTGCGCGTACACCGGGTGCCCCACCAGCTCGCCGAGTCGCTGTCAACGCTGACCGGCTCCGGTCGCGCTCCCGGCCGCAGACGCAACCTGGCGCCGGCGGCCGGTGCGCCGATACGGGACCGCGCCGGGCACCGCCGCGGTCATCCGTGAAAGACTGCGTGGAGTTCAGTGGCCACCGATTCGAGGGCACCCGTGACGACTTCCGATACACCGTCATCCGACCCGCAGCAGCCTCCGTTGCCGGAGGTGATGAACGAACTGATCCTGGGCGCCTGGACCTCCCAGGCGATCGCCACGGCCGCCGATCTGGGGGTGGCCGACGCGCTGGCGTCCGGGCCGCTGCCCCTCGGCGAACTGGCCGGCAAGGTCGGCGCCAACCCCGATGCGCTGCGCCGGCTGCTGCGGGCGCTGACGAGCCGGGACATCTTCGCCCTGCGCGCCGATGGCCGCTACGCGCTGACCCCGCTGGCCGACCTGTTGCGTTCCGATGCCCCCGTGTCGATGGCCGCGATGGCGCGCTTCGTCGGCTCGCGGCGGCACCGTGAGCACTGGAGCCTGCTGACTGAGGCGATCAGTACCGGCGCCTCGGTGGTCACAAAGCTGCGCGGCAAAAGCTTCTTCGAATACATGGGCGAAGACGTCGAATTCGGGCAGATCTTCAACGATGCGATGACGAGCTTGTCCAGTGCGGCGATCGGACCCGTCGTGCAGGCCTACGACTTCTCGGCCTTCCGCACCGTCGTCGACGTCGCCGGCGGGCACGGCCGCCTGCTGGCCGCGATCCTGGATTCGGCACCCGAGGCGCAGGGCGTGCTCTACGACCTGCCCGATGTCGTCGCCGGGGCGACGCCGCTGCTGCGGGAACTCGGTGTGGCAGAGCGGGTTCGGCTTGAGGAAGGCTCATTTTTCGACGGCGTCCCGGCCGCCGGCGACGCCTACGTCCTCAAGCACATCATCCATGACTGGGACGACGGCCCGTGCGTGCAGATCCTGCGCAACGTGCGATCGGCGGCCGGCGCCGGGGCGACGCTCCTGCTGGTCGAGGCGGTCGTCCCCGACGACAACAGCGCACCCTTCGTCAAAATGGTCGATATGGAGATGCTGGTGATCAACAACGGACGGGAACGCACGGCCGAGGAGTACCGCCGCCTGCTCGAGGACGCCGGTTTCGAGATGACCCGAGTGGTGGAAACCGCGTCGCGGTTCAGCATCATCGAGGCCCACGCGACCTGACGCCGCGGCACTGGCCTGTCAGTTGCCGACGGCGCCCGGGGCGATCGGATTACCGGCCTCGTCCGCCGGTTTCGGACCCCCGCTGCCGGTGAGGTATTTCGGGCAGTAGTGGGCGGCCGACAGGGTGGTGAACTTCGCGGCGCCGGCGCCCTGGAACTCCGGGTTGCGGTTGCGCAGCTCTGTCACGATCTCGGCTGCCGACTTCCCGTCGTCGAGCAGGGAACACACCGATTTGGCCGCGCCGATGGCCAGGTCGGGGTCCTGGTAGGTGATGTCGGCGTTGCGCAGCTGGGTCAGGAAGTCCTGGTCGTTGTTGACGTCGGCGTGTGCCGGTGCTGCAATGCCGATCGCGGCGGCTACACACGTGAGCGGCAGGAGAAATTTCATGACCCGTCATTCTCGCGCACACCGTGGCGGACCGAGGTTGTCCGCAGCGAAACGGCAGGTGAACTTTCCGAAGCCACCGGCGGGGATCGGGAATGTGAAAAGGCGATCACAGGCGGCGCGCACGCTAGTCCCCGTTCGGGGGCGCGGGCCCGGTGCTCAGCGCGTCCGGGCAGTAGACGTCGGCCGCGATCGCAGTGAACCGCGCGGCGTTGTCGGCCGCGAGCTTGGGATTGAGTTTCTGGACACTTCTGACGATGTCGGCCAACTGCGTGCCGCGGCCGGCCATGGTGCAGACCTCCTTCCCGGCCGCGATCGCCCGGCCCGGATCCGCATAGGTCAGGCCGGCCGCCTGCAGCGTCGCGAGGAATTGGTCATCGGCGCCGTCGGCGTGCGCGGGCACCGCCATGCCGAGCATGACGCCAAAGCCGACCAGCGCCGCGGAAAATCTCATACCGCGGCAATCGTCTCAAAGCGGCCACAAGCCGTCAACAAAAGGTTGACAACCGCTCATGCGTCAACCTAACGTTGACGCATGAGCGGCACCCCGTCGACCTCCAACGTCCGTCTCGACGGCCTGATCACCACCATCGAACGGGCGCATCCCGACGTGCTGGATCAGCTCGTCGACGCGGTCATGGCCGCGGAGCACCTCAGCGAGGTGGCCGACCACTTGATCGGGCATTTCGTCGACCGGGCCCGCCGCTGTGGAGCCTCCTGGACTGACATCGGCAAGAGCATGGGCGTCACCAAACAGGCCGCGCAGAAGCGGTTCGTCCCGCGCCCCGAGGCCGCGACACTAGACCCCCGACAAGGCTTCGGGCGCTTCACGCCGCGGGCCCGCAGCGCCGTCGTCGCCGCGCAGAACGACGCCCACGGCGCAGGCGCCACCGAGATCACCCCCGGCCACCTGCTCGCCGGCCTGCTCGGTGATCCGGACGCGCTCGCGACGATGCTGCTGCACCGCCAGCACGTCGACACCGACACGTTGCGCGCGGCCATGACCCCGGCACCGTCGGACGACCCCGTGCAAGCCACGTCGCCGGAGCTGATCCCGTTCAGCGGCCCCGCCCGCAAGGCCCTCGAGCTGACCTTCCGCGAGGCGCTGCGGCTCGGCCACACCTACATCGGCACCGAGCACCTGCTGCTGGCGCTGCTCGAACTCGAAGGCGCGGACGGCCCCCTGCACCGCTGCGGCGCCGACAAAGACCGCGTCGAGGCCGACCTCATCGACGCCCTGGAAGCGCTCGCCGGCGGCCCAGCCCAAGACGGTTGATCCGGCTGGATCGACCTATCCTCAGCGCAGCACGGGTATGGGACCATGCCATGATGCGCAGCTGGCTGATCGTCTTGTCGACCGTGTTCCTCGCCGCTGCGGGCGCCGCTGGCGCCGGCGTTGCCGCACCGCGCGCCCTGGCCGGCGACGCCCCGATCGGCCACCTCGGCGACACCCTGCGGGTGGACAACGGCAGCTATGTCGCCGACGTCACCGTCAGCAGCGTCGGCCCCTGCGACCCGCCGCCGGGATTCGGCTACACGCGCAGTGGCACCTACAAGGGCTTCCCGGGCAGTACGGTCGAGCGCGCCGACGTGACCGTGCACGCGATCCGGGTGCCCAACCCGTTCATCCTGGCGACCGACTTCGCCTTCGACGGAGTGACCCCGAACGCCGACGCCTACGTGCCGCGCACCTCCGACGCGCCCGACGCGCTGGACAACGTTCTGGTCAACGCTCCCAACGGGGCGATCGTGCGCGGCGAGGTGTATTGGGACGCCTACCGCGACCCGGTTTCCACGGTCGTCCTGCTCGACAAGAAGACGGGTTACCATCTCGCGCAATGGAATCTCTGACCCCAGTCGTGTCCCCGGCGGCGGCGGAGTCCGTCGGCGAACTGGCTGCCGTCGCCGCGCGGACCTTTTCGTTGGCATGCCCCCCGTCCGTGCCGCCCGACAGCGTCGCCGCGTTCATCGGCGCGAACCTGTCCGCCGGGCGATTCGCCACGTACCTGGCCGATCCGCGGCGGGCGGTGCTCACCGCACGCCAGGATGACCGGATCATCGGCTACGCCATGCTCGTTCGCGGCGTGAGCGATGATGCCGGCGTACAGCAGGCCGTCGACATCCGTCCGGCCGCCGAGCTGTCGAAGATGTACGTGCTGGCCGAGTATCACGGGACCGGGGCGGCTGCAGCGCTGATGACACGAGCGCTGGACACCGCCGAACGCTGGGGCGCCCGCTGCGTGTGGCTGGGAGTAAACCAGAACAACGAACGCGCACAGCGCTTTTACGCCAAGAGTGGCTTCCGGGTGGCCGGATCCCGGACGTTTCAGGTGGGTGCCCGCCGAGAGGACGACTACGTCATGATTCGCCGGACTCGCTGATCCTGACGGTCGGCGCCGCCAGCCGCAGCGCGGCTTCCCGGCGGCCGAGGGCGTGCCCGCCGGTCAAAAATAGCGCCGTCACGGCGTCGCCCCGACCGGCGCTGCCGGCTACCTGTACCCCCGCTATGTGCGAACCTGGCTAGGGTGGTCGTCATGCGTCGGCCCCTCACGTCCGTTGCGGCCCTGCTCGCGGTGAGCACGGTGCTGGCCGGCTGCGTCCCGGGCCTGCCCGCCGACCCGCGCTTTGCGACCAATTCCGGCGCCGGGCCCCAAGGAGCGGCCCCGACCAAGCCGCCGCCCAGCGGACCGCCGCCGATCGCCGCACCCAAGAACGACCTCTCCTGGCGCGACTGCACGTCGCAGGTGTTCACCGACGCGGCTCTGCCCACCCCCGCCGGTGTCCGGCTGGACTGCGCCACCTACGACACCGATCTGGACCCCATCAACGGCGGGTCGGGAACGCTGACCATCGGGGCGGTCCGCGCCCGATCGGATCGCACCCCGCGCGACGCGGGTCCCCTGGTTTTCACCACCGGCACCGACCTGCCGTCCTCGGCGCAGCTGCCGGTCTGGCTGTCGCGGGCGGGTGCCGACGTCCTGAAAACCCACCCGATCGTGGCCGTCGACCGGCGCGGCATGGGCATGTCCACCCCGATCGACTGCCGCGACCAGGCCGACCGTGAAGCAATGCGCAACCAGGCGCAGTTCCAGAGCGGCGACGACCCCGTCGCCAACCTGTCCGAAATCTCCAATACCGCCACCACCAACTGCACCGACGCCATCGCCCCGGGCGCCTCCGCCTACGACGACGTGCACGCCGCCTCGGACCTCGAGCGGCTGCGCACCCTGTGGGACGTGCCCGCGGTCGCGCTCGTGGGAGTCGGCAACGGCGCCCAGGTGGCGCTCACCTACGCGTCGTCGCGGCCGGACAAGGTCGCCCGGCTGATCCTGGACTCCCCGATCGCCTTGGGGGCCGGTGCCGAGGGGGTCGCCGAGCAGCAGGTCAAGGGCCAGCAGGCCGCGCTCGACGCATTCGCCGACCGGTGCGTAGCGCTCAACTGCGCGCTGACTCCCGACCCGAAGGGTGCCGTCAGCGCGCTGCTGGCCGACGCCCGCGCCGGCCGGGGTCCCGGCGGCGCCTCGCTGGCGCAGGTGGCCAACGCCATCGCGGTCGCCCTGGGCTACCCGTCCGGCGGGGACACCGAGACCGTCTCGAGTCTGGCCGACGCGCTGGCGAGCGCGCGGTCCGGCGACGTCAACCCGCTGAACACACTGATCAACCACGCCGACACCACCCAGGACAGCGACGGCCAGTTCGTCAACTCCTGCAGCGACGCCGTCAACCGCCCCACCCCCGACCGGGTTCGTGAACTCGTCGTGGCGTGGGGCAAGCTCTATCCGCAGTTCGGCACGGTCGCCGCGCTCAACTTGGTCAAGTGCGTGCACTGGCCCACGATCTCGCCGCCGGCGCCACCGAAAGACCTGAAGGTCGACGTGCTGCTGGCCGGCGTACAGAAAGACCCGATCGTCGGCACCGGAGGTGTCGCCGCGACGGCGGCCATCATCATCAACGCCAACGCCGCCAGCAAGCGGGTGATGTGGCAGGGCATCGGCCACGGCGCGAGCATCTATTCGTCGTGCGCGGTGGCGCCGCTCATCGGCTACCTCAACGACGGCAAGCTGCCGGGAACCGACGTGTACTGTCCTGCCTGAGTCGCTTGCCCCGGCCCGCTTCGCCCCGGTGTACGGTTCGCTCGTGACGGCAGCTGACTCGACCAGAACCGGAGTGGGTGATCGGATACTGACCGCTTTTCGTCCCCGCACCGGCCCACCCGGCGCCGCGACGATACTGCGGTCGGCATTGTGGCCGGTGGCCATCCTGTCGGTGCTGCACCGCAGTATCCCGCTTTCCCTCAACGGCAACATCACCGACGACTTCAAGCCGGTGTACCGGGCGGTACTGAACTTCCGGCACGGCTGGGACATCTACAACGAGCACTTCGACTACGTCGACCCGCACTACCTTTACCCGCCTGGCGGCACGCTTCTGATGGCGCCGTTCGGATATCTGCCCCTCACGCCGTCGCGCTATCTGTTCATCCTGATCAACACGATTGCGATCCTGATCGCCTGGTATTTGCTGTTGCGGATGTTCAAGTTCACGTTGTCCTCGGTGGCCGCACCCGCCCTGCTGCTGGCCATGTTCTGCACCGAGACGGTGACCAGCACGCTGGTGTTCACCAACATCAACGGCTGCGTCCTGCTCGCTGAGGTGCTGTTCTTGCGGTGGCTGCTGGACGGCTCCCAACCAGGAAAAGTCAATCGTCAATGGTGGGCCGGCGCCGCGATCGGCCTGACTCTGACACTCAAGCCGCTGCTCGGGCCGCTACTGTTGTTGCCGCTGCTGAATCGGCAGTGGCGGGCGCTGGTGCCGGCCTTCGTCATTCCGATTGTCATCAACGTCGCCGCCTGGCCGTTGGTGAGCGACCCGATGGACTTCGTCACCCGCACGATGCCCTACATCCTGGGCACCCGGGACTACTTCAACAGCTCAATCGAGGGCAACGGCGTGTACTTCGGCCTGCCCACGTGGCTGAGCGTGTTCATGCGGGTCCTGTTCACCCTGCTGGCGATCGGCGCACTGTGGCTGCTGTGCCGCTACTACCGCACCCGCGACCCGCTGTTGTGGCTCGCGAGCTCGACGGGGGTGCTGCTGCTGTGGTCGTGGCTGGTGCTGTCGCTGGCCCAGGGCTACTACTCGATGATGCTGTTCCCGTTCCTGATGACCGTGGTGCTGCCCAACTCGCTGATCCGCAACTGGCCGGCCTGGCTGGGCATCTACGGCTTCATGACACTGGACGACTGGCTGATCTACAAATGGATGAGGTACGGACGTGCGCTGCACTACCTCAAGATCACTTACGGCTGGTCGCTGCTGCTGATCGTGGCGTTCACCGTGCTGTACTTCCGTTATCTGGACGCCAAGGCCGAGAACCGGCTGGACGACGGGATCGACCCGGCATGGCTGACGGCCGAGCGCGACGGCGCTAGCGTGGAGGCATGAACCCGAAGGTGCAACTGAGCGACGCGGAGTGGCGTCAAAAACTCAACCCTGCGGAGTTCGAGGTGCTTCGCCGAGCGGGCACCGAGCGGCCGTTCACGGGCGAATACACCGACACCACCACCGAGGGTATCTACGAATGCCGGGCCTGCGGTGCCGAATTGTTCCGCAGCACGGAGAAATTCGCGTCGCACTGCGGCTGGCCGTCATTCTTCGACCCGTCGAGCTCCGATGCGGTGATCTTGCGTTCGGACACCTCGCTGGGGATGACGCGCACGGAGGTGCTGTGCGCCAACTGCCACAGCCATCTGGGTCACGTGTTCACCGGTGAGGGCTACCCGACGCCCACCGACCAGCGCTACTGCATCAACTCCATCTCGCTGCGCCTGGTCCCGACGGGCGGTTAGCGCCCGATCGCGCCCGCGACACATAACCAGTTGCGACGACACGCCGAAGCGCATCGCAACCGCTTATGTTTCGCAGTACCGCCGCCGGGTGAGGGCGTCGCGCACCCGTCGCACGACATCCTCCGGCTTGTCTTCGGCGATCACCCGAATGACGATCCAGCCAAGCGCTTCCAGCTTGCGTATCCGCCACTGGTCTCGGGCGTACTGGCGTCGATCGGTGCGGTGCTGGTCACCGTCATACTCGGCGGCCACTTTGTATTTCTCCCAACCCATATCCAGCAGGCCAACCGTTCGCCAGTTCTCGCTCACCGGTATCTGTGTCTCCGGAGCGGGCAATCCGGCATCGCTCAGCAAGAGCCGCAGCCACGTTTCTTTCGGCGAGGCGGCACCCGCATCGACGAGCGGAAGCGCCGAGCGTAACCGCCGCAGACCCCGCGCGCCCCGGTATCGCTCGCACAGCGACAACACCTCCTCGACGCGAAACGGGTTCGCGCGCATCAGGGCATCGAGCCGCGCCACGGCCTCGCCGATGGGCAATCGCCTACCCAAATCGAATGCCGTCCGGGCGAGAGTGGTCACCGGTAGACCCGCGACCCGAATCACCTCATCCGGCCCGACCCGGTGATTACGGGTGACCACGCCGACCGGAGCGTGCTGGTTGCGCCATATCAGCTCGACGGGCTCGTCTTCGTCGATCCAGTCCGATCCGTGCAATGCCGCCGCGGCAAGGCCGGCCAGGACGCCGCGGCGGCGCGACCACAGCCATGCCGCCGTCGAGCGCGTCCGCAGCGACGGCGCGGCACTCGTGGCAACGAAAACGTCGGGATGGATCGCCCGAAACCCGGTGCGCAGCTGATACGGGCTCAGCCTGCCCTGCCGCACAGCCTCGCTGCCCCTGAATGCCTCGTCCACATGATGAAAGACGTCACCGCACCCGGCCAGGATCCGCCAGACATCAACCGCCGCGACGCTTTTCGGCGTGTCCTCGCAGACGTTTATGTGTCGCGGCGGACGCGGCGGACGCGGCGGCCCCGGCGGCCCTAGTCCACGCGGGTGGCGTGAACCTCCCAGAACGGGGCGTGCACTCTGCCCCCGACCAGCCACGGTTCCATCGCCCGGAACCGCTCGAGCAGGGCCCGGGCCTGCTCGGCCATGTCGGGGTTGCGCGCGGCCATCATCTCGATGGTCTCGACGCTCATGTTGACCAGGTAGGTGGTCGGGCCCAGGTAGGTGATCTCCCAGCCGCCCGAGGGCAGCACGCCACGAAAGTCGTCCTCGGACAGCGATCGCATCATGGTGAAGCCGTTGACGTCATGTGCGCCGAACTCGAACATGTACAGCCGCGCGCCCGGCCTGGTGGCGCGGTGCAACGCCTGCACGTAGGACTTCTGCAGCGCGGGATCGGTACTGAACGTGTGGTAGAAGGCGCAGTCCACGACGGTGTCGAAGCGGCCCTTCAGCCCGTCCAGCCGCGTGGCGTCGGCCAGTTCGAAGTTCACCGACACCCCGGCATTGCGCGCGTTCTCCCGGGCCCGCTCCAGGGCAGCCGCCGAGCCGTCGATACCGGTAGCCGTGTAGCCCTTGGCCGCGTAGTAGATGGCATGGTGACCCGGCCCGGTGCCGGGGTCCAGCACCTCGCCCTTGACCGCGCCCAGGGCGACGAGCCGCTGGACCACCGGCTGCGGGCCGCCGATGTCCCACGGTGTGGCCGCCGGTAGCCCATTCGACAGCCGCTCGTCGCGGTACATCTCCTCGAACCGGGTGGGGTCGGCCGAAGCTGGTTGGTTCATGCGTCTCCTCATTTCCGCCGGGCGACATTTTCCACTGGGCGACATTTTCCACTGGGCGACATTTTCCGCTGGGCGACATCGCTGATATGTCGACACTGATCGCGGCGCGACTCTCAGCGGCGAATCGCTTTCACCACCTGGACGGCACGTCGACCACGGTTGAGTTTTTCAGTGTGAACATCGTCGAATCCTGCCGTACGACAACACGCGGCGAACGACCCGGCCTGTTGGTCAGTCCATCCGTGACTGGCCAGCCCCGTAGCACCCGGGCGAACGCGGCGCTCGATCGCGAAGAATCGCCCGCCCGGGGACAGCACTCGTCGGACCTCGGCGAGTCCCGCGCCGACATCCGCCCAGTGGTGCACAGTCGCAACCGACCACACAACCGTCGCAGAACGGTCCGGCAGCGGCAGGTTTTCCGCGCTGCCCTGCAGCCAGCTGATACCTGGTCGGTCGCGGGTCACACGCCGGGCCATTCCGAGCATCAGCCTCGCGGGATCGACGCCGACGACGCTTGCACCGCGACGGGCAGCTTCTCTGACGGAATCGCCTGGGCCACAACCAATGTCCACAACCTGGTCGGAACTCGACAACGACGCCAGGTCGGCCACGAACCGGGCGCGAGCACGGCCCGCAACCAGCATGGTGAGCGCGGCGAAAAATCCCTTTGGCCCGGCAAAACCAGGATGATCGGCGTGATGGTTGGCCGGGGTGGCCGGCGAGATGTCCATGGCTGTCCTTCTGCGATGTGGTCTTCCAGACAGCTTGCAGGTTCAGGTGAGGTTGAAGTCAAATGACGGGATGGATCTGATTCCGATCGGCCAGGCGGCGGGTCAGCTGGGGCTCAGTACGTCGGCGCTGCGGTACTACGACGAACGCGGACTGGTGTGTCCGCCGGTCAGGCGAGCCGGGCGGCGCATGTACGGACCGGAGGAGCTGCGTCGGCTGGCGTTCGTCAAGATCGCCCACCAGCTCGGACTCCCCCTCGAGACTGCGGCGGCTGTCCTCGACGCTCCGGGCCCGCAGTGGCGGCAGACTGTTCGCGCGCAGATCGCCGAACTTGACGACGTGATCGCACATGCGCGAGCAGCGCAAAAGTTCCTTACCCACGCGATGAACTGCCCGACCGACCATCCCGCTCGCCAATGCGCCACGATGATCGCCGCGCTGGACCGGCTCGTCGACGGGGCAACGGTCGATGAACTCGCCGCCGAGCACACGGAGCAGCCGTCACCCCTCCCGGGTGCACGTTCGGCGTGCACGCCTCCCACGTGCACGTCAGGCGTGCACGTCAGGGCAGGGCGTTCACCAACTGATCGACCGCCACGCGCGGCCCCGTGAAGAACGGCGTCTCCACGCGGGTGTGCCGGCGGGCGTCGGTGGCGCGCAGCTCCCGCATCAGGTCGACGATGCGGTGCAGTTCGGGGGCTTCGAACGCCAGGATCCACTCGTAGTCCCCGAGCGCGAACGCCGGCACCGTGTTCGCGCGGACATCCTTGTACTCCCGCGCGGCCATACCGTGCTCGGAGAGCATCCGGCGACGCTCCTCGTCGGGCAGCAGATACCACTCGTAGGACCGCACGAACGGATACACGCAGATGTAGGCGCCGGGCTCCTCGCCGGCCAGAAACGCCGGGATGTGACTCTTGTTGAACTCGGCCGGGCGATGCAGCGCCACGCTGCTCCACACCGGCGTGCAGGCCCGGCCCAGTGTGGTGGTGCGCCGGAAGTCGGCGTACGTGGCCTGCAGCGCCTCGACGGTCTCGGCGTGGGTCCAGATCATGAAGTCGGCGTCGGCCCGCAGGCCGGCTACGTCGTAGAGGCCGCGCACCACGACGCCGCGCTCCTCCTGCACCTTCAGAAACGTCGCCGCATCGTTGACGACTTCGTGCCTCGAGTCCTCACCGAGCGCGCCCGGTCGTACGGAAAACACCGAGAACATCAGGTAGCGCACCATCGCATTCAGCGCGTCGTAGTCGAGCTTGGCCATGGGACCTATCGTGCCACTTCCGCGTCGAGAGCCTGCACCGCGCGACCCGCCGAGCCGACGCACGCCGGCACGCCGATGCCGTCCAGGTAGCTGCCCGCCACGGCGAGCCCCGGCGGTAGCCCCGAGCGGACCTCGGCGACCAGGTCGGCGTGGCCGGGCCCGTACTGCGGCATAGCGGCAAGCCAGCGCTGCACGCGGGCGTCGACCGGCTCGACGGTCAGCCCGAACACAGTGGACAGGTCGCCCACCGCCCAATCCAGCAGCTCCTCGTCGGATGCGGACTCGGCCAGCCCGTCGCCGAAGCGCCCGAACGACAGACGCAGCAGCTGGATGTCCCCGCGAGCGCCCCCCTTGCGCCCCCATTTTCGGGTAGACAATGTCACCGCCTTGGCCCGCAACCGCTCCCCGCTGGCCACCAGCACCCCGGAGCACTGCGGAAACGGCGTGTCTCCGGGCACCGCGAGCGCCAGCACGGCCGACGACGCACTCGTGATCCGGGCGGCGGCCGCGGCGGTGCGCGGAGCGACGCCGGCCACCAGTTGTGCCGCCCGCACCGGCGGAACCGCAAGCACGACCGCGTCGGCGTGCCAACGTGCACCTGCTTCGTCGCGCAGGTCCCAGCCGGGCCCGGCACGGTCGAGCCGGCGCACCGCAGCGCGGACCCAGCGCAGCCCGCTGCGCCGGACCAGCTCGTCGACGAGCACCTGATAGCCGCCGTCGATCGCCCCGAACACCGGCACGCCGGTGGCCGGCGGCAACGCCTGCCGGACCGCGTCGGTCAGGCAGGCGGCGCCGCGGTCGAGGGCCGCCGCCACGCCGGGGGCTGCCGCGCGCAGGCCGATCGTCGCCGCCGAACCCGCGTACACCCCGCTGAGCAGCGGATCCACCGAGCGGGCCACCACCTGATCGCCGAAGCGGTCGCCCACCAGGTCGGCGACCGCCGGGTCGGCGCCGGGACGCCAGTCCAGCGGGCGGACGGGCTCGGACTCGATGCGCGCGACGGTGGCTTCATCGACCAGTCCGGCCATCGACGCCGCCGACGACGGGATCCCGACGACGGTGCCAGCCGGCAGCGGATGCAACCTCTGCCCGCTGTAGATCAACGGCCGTGCGCCAGTGGTTGCCAGCTGGCGCCCGGACAGGCCGAGTTCGGCCAACAGCGCGGGCATCTCGGGCCGGCGCAGCACGAACGCCTCGGCGCCGACGTCCATCGACTGACCCCCGACGCGTTCGCTGCGCAATATCCCGCCGAGCCGGTCACCGGGCTCGAACAGCGTGATGTCGGCGTCCGCATCGGCGGCGCGCAGCCGATAGGCCGCCGTCAAACCCGAAATTCCTCCCCCGACAACGCAATACGAGCGAAATCTCATAGCGAGTGAACCAGAGACACCAACTCGGTCAGCACGCCCGGATCGGTTCCCGGCAGCACCCCGTGGCCGAGATTGAAGACGTGGCCGGCCGCGCCCGCGTCGACGGCGCGGCGTCCGTCGTCGACCACTGCGCGTGCGGCGCGCTCCACCGCCGGCCAGCCGGCCAGCAGGACCACCGGGTCCAGGTTGCCCTGCAGCGCCGTCCCGGGGCCGACGCGGGAGGCGGCAGCGGCCAGCGAGGTGCGCCAGTCCACACCCACCACCGTGGCGCCGCAGTCCGACATCGCGCCCAGCAGCTCGGCCGTGCCGACCCCGAAGTGGGTCATCGGCACGCCGTAGCCGGCCAGTTCGGCGAACACCCGCGCGCTGTGCGGCTGCACGTAGGCGCGGTAGTCGGCCAGCGACAGGGCCCCAGCCCACGAATCGAACACCTGGATCGCGTCCACCCCGGCATCGAGTTGGGCCCGCAGAAAACCGACGGTGATGTCGGCCAACTTGCCCAGCAGCGCGTGCCAGGTCTCGGTTTCGGCCAGCATCATCGCCTTGGTGCGGGCGTGGTGGCGGCTCGGGCCGCCCTCGATCAGGTAGGACGCCAGGGTGAACGGCGCACCGGCGAACCCGATCAGCGGGACCTCCCCGAGTGCGGCCACCAGCAACCCCACCGCGTCGGAGACCGGCTGGATGCGTTGCGGGTCAAGCGGTTTGAGCTCGTCGACGTCGGCGATGGTGCGCACCGGCGCGGCAATGACCGGCCCCACACCCGCGACGATGTCCAGGTCGATACCGGCGCCGAGCAGCGGCACCACGATGTCGGAGAACAGGATCGCCGCGTCGACGCCGTGACGGCGAACCGGCTGCAGGGTGATCTCGCACACCAACTCGGCGTCGAAGCAGGCGGCCAGCATGTTGTGGTTGGCGCGCAACGCGCGGTATTCGGGCAGCGAACGCCCGGCCTGCCGCATGAACCACACCGGAGCCCGACTTGTTGTGCAGCCGGTCACGGCGGCCAGATAGGGCGACTCGGGTAGGTCGCGACGCGTGTTCATCGGCCTCAATGCTGCCACGACCGGGCACCGCGGTGTGCGCAGCGGTCTTCCGGGCGACATCAACGCGCAAACCGCCCGTGTGGTGCTCGCTGGGGCCGCGGACGACCGTTGCGTAGCATCAAGAACCGCAACCGCTCAGCACGAGTCGATCAATGTTCAGGAGCCCGGATGCCTGTCAGTCTTCCGCCGGTCAACTACGACGAATTCCCCAGCCTGCGTTGCGAACACGGCGAGAACGGCGTGCTGAGGATGGTGCTCGACGCGCCCGGGCTGAACTCGGTCGGGCCACAGATGCACCGCGACCTCGCCGACATCTGGCCGGTGATCGACCGCGACCCCGACGTGCGAGTGGTTCTGGTGCACGGCGAGGGCAGGGCGTTCTCCTCGGGCGGCAGCTTCGATCTGATCGCCGAGACCATGGGCGAATACGAGGGCCGGATGCGCATCCTGCGCGAGGCCCGCGACCTGGTGTTCAACATGATCAACTGCGACAAGCCGGTGATCTCGGCGATCCGGGGGCCGGCCGTCGGCGCGGGCCTGGTGGTGGCGCTGCTGTCCGACATCTCGGTGGCGGGCCGCACCGCCAAGCTGATCGACGGGCACACCAAGCTGGGGGTGGCCGCGGGTGACCACGCCGCGATCTGCTGGCCGCTGCTGGTCGGCATGGCCAAGGCCAAGTACTACCTGCTCACCTGCGAGACGCTGCTCGGCGAGGAGGCCGAACGCATCGGGCTGGTCTCGAAGTGCGTCGACGACGACGACGTGCTGGCCACGGCCACCCGCATCGCCGAGAACCTGGCGCAGGGCGCCCAGACCGCGATCCGCTTCACCAAGCACAGCCTCAACCACTGGTACCGCATGTTCGGCCCGACCTTCGAGACGTCGGTCGGGCTCGAATTCCTCAGTTTCAGCGGTCCCGACGTGGCCGAAGGCCTGGCCGCGCACCGCGAGAAACGTCCGGCGAACTTCACCGGCACCACCGCCTGAGCAGGGCCGATACCACCTCCGACGCCTCTCCCCACGCGACCGGCGGGCCAACATCACGGCTCGGTCGCGACGGCGCGCGCCTCGGCGTGCCTGTCGCGGCGTGTCGGGCCTGGGGTCTACCGTCAGAAGTGCCGACGACGACGCAGGGCGGCAGCGACGAGGAGGAGTGGCGCCAGTGAGCTCAGCTGAACCGGCCCCATTCCGCGAGGCGGTCGCGGCGATGAACGCAGCCGGCGTGCGACCGGAGATCGAACTGGGCCCCATCCGGCCGCCGCAGCGGTTGGCGCCCTACAGCTACGCGCTGGGCGCCGAGGTCAAACACCCCGACCTCGAGATCGTCCCGGAGCGCTCCGAGGGGGACGCGTTCGGCAGGCTGATCCTGCTGTACGACCCCGACGGCGCCGACGCCTGGGACGGCACGCTGCGCCTGGTCGCCTACATCCAGGCCGACCTTGATGCCAGCGAGGCCGTGGACCCCCTGCTCCCGGAGGTGGCGTGGAGCTGGCTGAACGACGCGCTCGAGTCGCGCCTGCAGCACGTCACCGCACTGGGCGGCACCGTCACCGCCACCACCTCCGTGCGCTACGGCGACATCTCCGGTCCGCCGCGCGCCAACCAGCTCGAGCTGCGGGCGTCGTGGACCGCGGCCACCCCCGACCTGGGTGTCCACGTCGAAGCGTTCTGCGAAGTACTCGAGCACGCCGCGGGCCTGCCGCCGTCCGGGGTCATCGACCTGAGCTCGCGGTCACGCGCCTGACATGCGCGAACCGTCGGCCTCCAGGCCCGGTAGCGCGTCGGCCGCAGGATCCGGCAGCGGCGCGCCCGAGGGCACTGAACCCGAACCCACTCCCCTGCTGCACCCGGCAGCCGGGCTGCCCGCCCTGTCGGTCAGTGTCCGCGAGATCGGGGCGGCCGCCGAACTGCTGGGCCGCGGCCACGGGCCGTTCGCGGTGGACACCGAGCGTGCTTCGGGTTTTCGCTACTCGAACCGGGCCTATCTGATCCAGATTCGGCGGACCGGCGCCGGGACCGTGCTCATCGACCCGGTCAGCCATGGTGCCGACCCGCTGCAGGCGCTGCAGCCGGTGGTCGAGGTGCTCGGCACCGACGAATGGATCCTGCACTCAGCCGACCAGGACCTGCCGTGCCTGGCCGAGGTCGGCATGCGACCCCCCAAGCTCTACGACACCGAGCTGGCCGGGCGGCTGGCCGGCTTCGAACGGGTGAATCTGGCCGCCATGGTCCAGCGGCTGCTGGGTTTCGGGCTGGCCAAGGGTCACGGCGCGGCCGACTGGTCCAAACGACCACTGCCCGCCGAGTGGCTCAACTACGCGGCCCTGGACGTCGAACTACTCATCGAACTACGCGAGGCGATCTCGCAGGTTCTGGCCGAGCAAGGCAAATCCGATTGGGCCACACAGGAATTCGATCACCTGCGCAATGCTGGACTGATGGACGTGGCCCCGGCCACCCGGCGGGACCGGTGGCGACGGACATCGGGCATCCACCGGGTGCGTGACCGGCGGGCCCTGGCCGCGGTACGCGAGCTGTGGTCGGCCCGCGACCGCATCGCGGCGCGCCGCGATGTCGCGCCGCACCGGGTCCTGCCGGATTCGGCCATCATCGACGCCGCGGTCGCCAACCCGACGAGCGTCGAGGAACTCGTCGCGCTGCCGGTCTTCGGCGGGCGCAACCAACGGCGCAGCGCCGCGGTGTGGTTGGCGGCGCTGCAGGCGGCTCGCGAGAACCGGCATCCGCCGCCGGACGCCGAGCCGCCGAACGGGCCGCCACCCGCGTCGCGGTGGAGCAGGCGCAAACCCGAGGCGGCAGCACGGCTGGAGGCGGCCCGGGCCGCGCTGGCGGAGGTGTCACGGCGGGTGGGCGTCCCGACCGAGAACCTCGTCTCGCCCGACCTGGTGCGACGGCTGTGCTGGGACTGGGAGGCCCCCCGCGCGGGGACGGCCGACGCGGACGTCGACGAGTTCCTGCGCGACGGGCAGGCGCGAACCTGGCAGCGCGAGCTGGTGGTCGCCGTGCTTGCGCGTGCGGTGCAGCAGGCCGACACCGACCGCGGCGCCGAAGAGCCGGACTAGTCCAGGTGCTCGCGGATCTCCGCTTCGGTGACCCCGCTGCCCAGGGCTGCGACCCAACCGGTGATCCGCCGGGCCACATCCTGATCGGTCAGCCCCAGGTCGGCCAAGAGCTCACCGCGCGAGGCGTGCTCGAAGAATTCCTGCGGTAGCCCGACGTCGCGGCACGCCACGTCGATCTCCCGTCGGCGCAGCGCAGCGGACACCGCCGCACCCACGCCGCCGTTGACCCCGTTGTCCTCGAGCGTGACCACCAGCTTGTGCCGGCCCGCCAGTTGCAGGACACCGTCGGACACCGGCAGCACCCAACGCGGATCGATCACGGTCACGCCGATCCCCTGGTTGTGCAGCCGCCCGGCCACGGCGATCGCCATCGCGGCGAACGCCCCGACTCCCACCAGCAGGACGTCATGGTTGACCCCGCCGGCCGGCACTGCAAGCACATCGACGGCCGAGACACCCGACCCGTGGCGTTCGAGGGCTGGGATATCTTCGCCCACATCCCCTTTGGGAAAGCGGATGGCGGTCGGCCCGTCGTGGACGTCCAGCGCCTCGCCGAGTTCCTCGCGCAGGCGCGTCGCGTCACGCGGAGCGGCCACCCGCATGCCCGGCACGATACCCAAGACCGACATGTCCCACATGCCGTTGTGGCTGGGGCCGTCCGAACCGGTGATCCCGGCCCGGTCGAGGACCATGGTGACTGGCAGCTTGTGCAGCGCCACATCCATCATGATCTGGTCGAACGCCCGGTTCAGGAACGTCGAGTAGATGGCCACCACCGGATGCATCCCGCCCATGGCCAGACCGGCCGCCGACGTCATCGCGTGTTGCTCGGCGATGCCGACGTCGTACAAGCGGTCCGGGAACTGCTGACCGAACGGCGTCAGTCCGGTGGGGCCGGGCATCGCCGCGGTGATGGCCACGATGTCGCGACGCTGC
The DNA here is from genome assembly GCF_049197365.1 of Mycobacterium sp. THU-M104. Classification (NCBI taxonomy): domain Bacteria; kingdom Bacillati; phylum Actinomycetota; class Actinomycetes; order Mycobacteriales; family Mycobacteriaceae; genus Mycobacterium; species Mycobacterium sp. THU-M104. The sequence continues at coordinate 7,622 of NZ_JBMIOP010000090.1, read as the reverse complement.
CTTCCGAGGGCGATCAGCGCGTCGGAGAAGGTCGCCGTCCACCCGGGGCCCGCAACCTTGGTGGCCCGGCCGGTGACCGGATCGATCACCCCGCAGGAATGCATCTGCTCGGCTTCGTCGTCCTCGGCCGGCGCGTAGCCCATCCCCTTGCGAGTGACCGCGTGCACGATCACCGGGCGCCCGAAATCACGGGCATGGCGCAGCGCGACCTCCACCGCACGTTCGTCATGGCCGTCGACAGGGCCCACGTATTTGAGCCCCAGGTCGGTGAACAGCAGCTGCGGGGACAGCGAATCCTTGATGCCCGCTTTCACGCTGTGCATGAACCGGTAGGCGACCTTGCCGACGAGCGGCATCGCCCGCAACGCGTCGCGCCCCTTCTCCAGCGCCTGCTCGTAGGCGGGCTGCAGGCGCAGCATGGCCAGATGGTCGGCGACGCCGCCGATGGTCGGCGCATAGCTGCGACCGTTGTCGTTGACGACGATGATCACCGGGCGGCGGGATGCGGCGATGTTGTTCAGCGCCTCCCAGCACATGCCGCCGGTCAGCGCGCCGTCGCCGACCACTACGACCACGTGGCGGTTGCGGTGACCGCTCAGCTCGAACGCCTTGGCCAACCCGTCGGCATACGACAGTGCCGCGCTGGCGTGGCTGGACTCCACCCAGTCGTGCTCACTCTCCGCGCGCGACGGATACCCCGACAACCCGCCCCTTTTACGCAGGGTCCCGAAGCCATCGCGGCGCCCCGTCAGCATCTTGTGGACGTAGGCCTGATGACCGGTGTCGAAGATGATCGGGTCGTGGGGCGAATCGAAGACGCGGTGCAGCGCCAACGTCAGTTCGACGACGCCCAGGTTGGGTCCCAGGTGTCCCCCGGTAGCAGCGACCTTGTGGATCAGGAACTCGCGAATCTCGGCGGCAAGATCGCGTAGCTGCTGTTGGGAAAGGTGCTGCAGATCGGCGGGCCCGCGGATCTGTTCCAGCATCCGGTCAGTCTACGCAGCGACCGCGCCAACAGCAGAGAAGCGGCGAGAGGTAGCCGGCCTAAGGGGGGCCGAAGAGGTCGGCCAGCATCCCGTGAAGTTCGGGATCTGCCAGCATCACGACCTCGTCGCCGGCCTGAAGTTGGGTGTCGCCCCGCACCGGCACCAGGCCGGTGGTGCGGACCACGATGCTCACCCAGATGTCACCGACCCGGTCGCTGAGCCCCTCGACGGTGCACCCCTCGGCGGCAGAGCCCTTGGCGACGCTGAAGCGATGGACCCCCTCCGGTTCGTCCGCGAGCCGGACACCTATCTCCCACGGCTGGGTCTCGACCGTGCGCATCGGCAGCTGCAACAGGGTTGCAACGCCGGGCACCGAGCTGCCTTGCACCAGAACCGAGAAGATCACGACGACGATCACGATGCCGTACAGGCGTTCCGCGTCAGGGACGTGCGCGGCGCGCAGAAACTCGCCGAGCAGGATCGGCACCGCCCCTTTGAGGCCGGCGAACAGGATGAAGACGCGTTCGTTTCGCGCAAGTTCCACACCCGCCAGGCAGAAGCTCACCGCCAGCGGACGAATCAGCACCGTCAGAGCCACTCCGAGAGCGAGCCCGGGGATCCACACGTCGGGATGGGTGAGAACGTTGAGGTCGACGGTCAGCCCCAGCACGACGAACGCGACGATTTCGGCGAGACCTGCCAGGGCGGCGTGGAAGCGCTTGATCTCGGGCTTGTAGGGCGCGCGGGCGCCGCCGATCACGATGCCGGCGACGAACACGGCCAGAAATCCCGAGCCGTGCGCAAGCGTGGCGATCCCGTACAGCATCAGGCTGGATGCCAGCGTCCGTAACGGGTACAGACCTTCACTGGGCAGTGCCACGCGGCGCATGAAGGCAAGCAGCGCGCGGCCGCCGAGAACCCCCACGGCCAGGCCGATCGCCATTTGCAGGACGAATTGAGCCCCCACGCCGGCGAACCCGGCCGCGCTGAGGCCACCGGCCGCGATCAGACTCGTCATCAACGCGATGCCTACCGGATCGTTGGCACCGGATTCGCCCTCCAGGATGGTGCTACTGCGCCCCCTGATCTCGCGTTTGCCCAGGACGGAGAAGACCACGGCCGGATCGGTGGGCGCCACCGCGGTCGCGACGAGCAACGCGGGGAACCAGCCGACTCCGCACGCGTAGTGCAGCATCAGCGCGGCGCCGGCGGCGGTGAGGGCAGTACCCAGGACGCCGACCGACAGGACGGGAGCAAATGCGGCCCGGAATCGGGCGGGACCGATGTGCATTCCGCCGTCGAACAACACCAGCACCAACGCGACGGTGATGACCCGCTCGACGACCCCCTCCGACGGAGGCGCCAACGCGGGCACGATGTGCACCGCCACCGCCGTTCCGACCAGCATGAGCAGTGGCACCGGAATTTTGACCCGCTCGGTCAGCCGGTTCGCCAGCACCGCAACCAAGCCGACGGCGCTGGCGAACAGGACCATCAGCGCGAAACGCAGGGTCTCGTTCACGATGGCGGAAATCGGACATGGCTCGGGCAGCACCGCTTGGGCAATCGACCCGGCTCGACGGCCGCGCACCGTCCTGGGATGGTGAACACCTGGGCCTTTCAGTCGTTCGACAAAGACGTCGCCGACCAGACTTCCCGGCACACCGCGATGGAGTGTAGCCGCTCTGGACAGGCCTCACCCGCAGAGCCGTTGCGCGTGCCGGTCTCTCGTCGGCTCTAGTGGCGCCTTGACGCGCGAGTCAGCAGTGCCACGCATTCGGTGTGATGGGTGAGCGGGAACGCGTCGAACACCTTGATCTTCTCCACGAGGTACCCCTGCCCGCGGTACAGGCCGATATCACGCGCGAAAGACGCTGCCTCACAACCGATATGCACCACCCGCGGAACCTCGGCGGCAGCCAGGATGTCGATGACCTCGCGCCCGGCCCCGGCCCGCGGCGGATCCAGCACGGCCACGTCGGCCCCGGAGCGCTGCGACGCGAGCGCGCGCCGCACCGAATCGGTGACGACATCCACCTGCGGCAGGTCGGCCAGCGCCGCCCGGGCCGCGCGGGTCGACGCGCGCGACGTGTCGACCGTCAACACCCGCCCGGACCGCCCCACCGCGTCGGCCAGCGCGGCGGCGAAAACACCCGCACCGCCGTAAAGGTCCCAGGCCACCGTGCCCGCACCCGGCTGCGCCCACTCGGCGATCAGGGTCGTGTAGACCCGCGCCGCGTCGCGGTGAGACTGCCAGAAAGCCGTCACGGGCACCCGCCAACTGCGACTGCCCACCCGCTGCACCGCCTCGTAGCCGCCCTCCACCACCTTGGTGGCGGTCCGGCCTGCCTGCCGCACCGTGCGCACCACGTGGCGGGCACCGTCGTCGTCGACGGCCACGTGCAGCTGTGCAGCCGGCGGCAGGTCGGCTCTGGAGAGGTTCGCGGACAGGCTCTCGGCCAGCCCGTCCAGCATCCCCTCGGACAACTGCGCGCAGCGCAGGTCGGTCACCAAGGTGTCGCTGTGGTAGCGGTGAAAACCGGGGCGGCGGTCCGGGCCCACCGCCAGCCGGACCCGGGTACGCCACCCGGTCGGGTCCGACGCCGACAGCTGCTCGGCCCCCGCGTCCGCGCCGCCCCAGTCGAAACCGCCGAGCCGTTGCAACTGGTTGGCCACGACCCGGGCCTTGAGCACCCGGGCCGCCTCCGGGGCGGCGAACGCCAGATCGCAACACCCTGCGCCGCCCACCCCGGCGATCGGGCACAGCGAGTCGGTGCGATCCTCTGACGGCTCGATCACCTCGACAACCTCGGCGTGCCAATACGATCCGCGCTCCGTGGTGACCCGTACCCGCACCCGCTCGCCGGGCAGCGCATACCGGACGAACACCACCCTGCCCTCGTGGTGCGCCACGCAGCTGCCGCCGTTGGCGGGGGCGCTGGTGACCACCGTCAGCTCGGCCCGGGCCGACGACGGCACCGGTGTCCCCGCTCGAGACGGTTCGGGCCGCGGTGTCGTGCTCAATCGAAGATTCCGCGGCGGGCATCGCCGGGCGCGGATTGCGGCTGCAGCGCCTGCAGACGCTCCGACGACGTCAGTTGCCAGGGAACCGAGGTCACCATCACTCCGGGCATGAACAACAATCGACCCTTGAGGCGAAGCGCGCTCTGGTTGTGCAGCACCTGCTCCCACCAGTGGCCCACCACGTATTCGGGGATGAACACCGTCACCACGGTGCGCGGCGACTCGTTGCTGGCGCGCTTGACGTAATCCAGCACCGGACGGGTGATCTCGCGATACGGGGAGGCGATGACCTTGAGCGGCACGCTGATGTCGCTTTCCTCCCACTGGTGCACCAGCTCCCGCGTTTCCGCCTCGTCGACGCTGACCGTCACGGCCTCCAACACGTCGGGCCGGGTTGCCCGGGCGTAGGCCATGGCCCGCCGCGTCGGCAGGTGCAGCTTCGACACCAGCACCACGGCGTGGTTGCGGCTGGGCAGGACGATGTCCTTCTCCTGTTCCGCCGCCTGCGCCAATTCCCGGTTGACGGTGTTGTAGTGCTTACGGATCAGTTTCATCACCGCGAACAGTGCGCTCATGGCGACGATCGCGATCCATGCCCCGGCGAGGAACTTCGTGATCAACACGATGAACAGGACCGTGCCCGTGGACAGCAGCCCGACGGTGTTGACCACCCGCGAGCGCATCATCGTGCGCCGCACACGCGGGTCGGTCTCGGCACGCAGCAGCCGGGTCCAGTGCCGGACCATGCCGATCTGGCTGAGCGTGAACGAGATGAACACCCCCACGATGTACAACTGGATCAGTGCGGTGACCTCAGCCCGGAACGCGAGGATCGCCAGCAGTGCGGCCGCCGACAAGAAGAGGATGCCGTTGGAGTACGCCAACCGGTCTCCGCGCGTGTGCAATTGGCGCGGCAGGTAGCTGTGTTGCGCCAGCACGGAACCGAGCACCGGGAACCCGTTGAACGCGGTGTTGGCTGCCAGCACCAGAATCAGCGCGGTCACCGTGGCGATCAGCAGGAACCCGATGTGGAAGCTGCCGAACACCGTCTCCGCCAGCTGTGTGACGAGGGTCTTCTGGTAGTAATCCGGCGGGGTGCCCGTCAGCTGGGTCGCGGGATCGTCGACGAGCTGAACCCCGATCTTCTGGGCCAACACGATGATGCCCATCAGCAGCGTGACCGCGATCCCACCCAGCATCAGCAAGGTCGTCGCCGCGTTGCGCGACTTGGGCTTCTGAAACGCCGGCACTCCATTGCTGATCGCCTCGACACCGGTCAGCGCCGCACAGCCCGAGGAGAACGAGCGCGCCACCAGGAAGGCGAACGCGAAGCCGAGGACCGGTCCGTTCTCGGCGTGCATCTGAAAAGCGGCGGATTCGGCACGCAGAGGATCGCCCAGCACGTAGATCCTGAACAGTCCCCAGCCGACCATGATGACGACCCCGACGATGAACGCGTAAGTCGGGACGGCGAACGCCACCCCCGACTCGCGGATCCCGCGCAGGTTCAGCCCCATCACCAGCAGGATGGCAGCCACGCAGAACCACACCTTGTGTTCCGCCACGACCGGGATGGCCGAGCCGATGTTAGACATCGCCGAAGCCGTCGAAACGGCAACGGTGAGAACATAATCCACCATCAGGGCACTGGCCACCGTCAGGCCGGCGTTGTCACCCAGGTTGGTGGTGACCACCTCGAAGTCTCCGCCGCCGGAAGGGTAGGCATGCACGTTCTGCCGGTAGCTCGCCACCACGACCAGCATGACCGCGACCACCGCCAACCCGATCAACGGCGTCAGCGAGTAGGCCGCCACACCGGCCACCGAGAGCATCAGGAAGATTTCCTCCGGCGCGTAAGCCACCGAGGACAGGGCGTCGGAGGCGAATACCGGCAGGGCGATGCGCTTGGGCAGAAGTGTGTGAGTCAGCCTGTCGCTGCGAAATGGTCGCCCGATCAGCAACCGGCGAGCGGCGGTGGAAAGTTTGGACACGAGAGCCAAGAGTAAGCCCACCCAGGCCTGCCGGTAGCGTTCTGCAGGCGAGAATGTTCATGAGCCAAATCGGCTGGCCGAACAAGGTTGCCGATAGGTGAACACCAGTAGGACCAGCCGAGAGGACCTCAGGTGCGGGTGGTGGTGATGGGGTGTGGCCGGGTGGGTTCGTCGGTGGCCGACGGGCTGTCCCGGATCGGTCACGACGTCGCGGTCATCGACCGCGACAGCACCGCCTTCAACCGGCTCAGCCCGGAGTTCGGCGGGGAGCGGGTGCTCGGACAGGGTTTCGACCGCGATGTCCTGCTGCGGGCAGGCATCGAACAGGCAGAGGCATTCGCCGCGGTGTCGTCCGGCGACAACTCCAACATCATCTCGGCTCGGCTGGCGCGGGAGACGTTCGGCGTGCAGCGCGTTGTCGCCCGCATCTACGACGCCAAGCGGGCCGAGGTCTACGAACGCCTCGGGATTCCCACGATCGCCACGGTGCCGTGGACGACCGATCGCCTGCTCAACGCGCTGCTGCGCGACACCGAGATCACGAAGTGGCGCGACCCCACCGGTACGGTCACCGTCGCTGAGGTCGTCCTGCACGAGGAGTGGATGGGCCACCGGGTGACCGATCTCGAGCAGGCCACCGGTTCCCGCGTGGCGTTTCTGATTCGCTTCGGGGCGGGAGTGCTGCCGGAACCGAAAACGGTCATCCAGGCCGGCGATCAGATCTATATCGCCGCCATCTCCGGGCGCGCCGCCGAGGCGGTGGCCATCGGCGCCCTGCCGCCCAGTGAGGACCTCGAGTCAGGCGCGGGTCAATGAGGCGCGGCGCGGCCGGGGCTCCGGGGTGGCTCAGATGAAGGTGGCTGTCGCCGGGGCAGGCGCGGTCGGTCGCTCGGTCACCCGCGAGCTGATCGGCAACGACCACGAAGTGACCCTGATCGAGCGCAATCCCGATCACGTCGACGTGGACGCCATCCCGGCCGCGAACTGGCGCCTGGGCGACGCTTGCGAACTGAGCCTGCTGGAGTCGGTGCACCTCGAGGCTTTCGACGTGGTGGTCGCGGCGACCGGCGACGACAAGGCCAACGTCGTGCTCAGCCTCCTGGCCAAGACCGAGTTCGCGGTCCCTCGCGTCGTGGCCCGCGTCAACGATCCGCGCAACGAATGGCTGTTCACCGACGCCTGGGGAGTGGACGTCGCGGTGTCCACACCTCGCATGCTGGCGTCGTTGATCGAGGAGGCTGTCGCCGTCGGCGATCTGGTGCGGCTCATGGAGTTCCGCCGAGGTCAGGCCAATCTGGTCGAGATCACCTTGCCCGAAGACACCGTGTGGGGCGGCAGGCCGGTGCGCAAGCTGCAGTTGCCGCGGGACGCCGCCCTGGTCACCATCCTGCGCGGTCCGCGCGTGATCGTGCCCGAGGCCGACGAGCCGCTCGAAGGCGGCGACGAGTTGCTCTTCGTCGCCGCCACCGAGGTCGAAGAGGACCTGCGCGACCTGCTGCTGCCGAGCGCTCAGCGGACCGGGCCGGGCGACTAGTGGTCTCGCCCGTAAGTTCGTCGGGGGTTGTTACCAGACGCCGCGGGTGCCGAGTCTGCGCTGGCGGCGTCGAGACTGTGCTCAGCG
>NZ_JBMIOP010000051.1:0-28653 GCF_049197365.1 Mycobacterium sp. THU-M104 | reverse complement strand
GCCCCGCCGGTGCCCGCCAACTCATAAACCTCACTGGTATCGGTGGCCTCAGCGATGTCACGCCTGGCCTGCTGGATGCGGCTGGTGATCGGGTCGCGGGCCGCGATCCACTCCCGCGCGCTGATCGCGCCGTCGGCATACAACCCGGCCAGCTCATCGAGGCGCGTTTGATCGGCCTCCACGGCCGCCGCCAACGCCGCCACATCATGATTAGGGCTGGCTTTGCCGGCCAACACCTTCGCCAGATCCCGAGAATCCAGGCGGGTCAACACCGCATCAGTCAACAACGCCTCAACCGGTTCGGCGACCACCGTCAGCCGACCACAGCCGCCATGATCGGGTCCTTTCAGACAAACATAGCGGCGCACCCGATGATCGGGATTACTGTGCCGGGCTTGCGAATACAGCCGATTACCGCAACGCCCACACCGCAGCATCCCCGACAACACATACGTGCGCGCCGCCCGCGTCTTGGTCACCGACCGCGCCGCGATACGCGCCAAGATCCGGTCCCGCTCCGCCGGGGTGATGATCGCCGGCCATTTCGCGGGGCCGATCACCTCACCACGATGCTCCCGCAGCCCGGCGATACGGCCCGAGCACAGGATCTGGCGCACCGCCGAGGTCTGCCACGACTTGGCCACCGCCGGGGAAACGCCGGAGTCGTTGAGCCACACCGTCAACGACAACAACGACTGGCCCGCCAAGTAGCGGTCCACCATCTCACGCACCACCGCCGCCTCCGACGTCCGCAGCGTGATCTTGTCGTCCTCGTAGCCGAACGGACGCACCGAGCCGTGCGGTAGTCCCTGTTCGGCGTTCTGCAACATCTTGCGGCGAATACGTGCGGACTTGCGCCCGGACTCCTTGGCGGCGAACGCGGCGAAAATCCGGGCCATGAACAACCCGTCATCGTTACCCAGGTCAATATCGGCGGTCACGGTAGCCACGTCTCGCACACCCACCGACTCACACAAAGCGACAAACTCTTCCAACTCCACCGGTCGGCGATGCAACCGGTCCAAGTTGTAGACGATCACCGCATCCCGCGCCCCTGATGCCAGATCGGCCAGCATCCGCGCATACTGCCGACGCGGCTTGCCCGAGAACGCCGACACATCGTTATCCACATACTCATCGCCAACCGGCCAACCGCGGTCAGCAGACAGCTTGCGGCAATCCTCCAACTGCCGCGCCACCCCCAACCCGGTGCCCTCCACATCAGCCGAGATACGCGCGTAAATCGCCGCCGACCGCACCCCAGCCCGCTGACCAGCGGATTTCATCTTCGCCATGGGGGTATATTAGCAGCATCTAACCTTGGGAGCCTCCGTCTGTGATTGATCGAGGTCGACGTGGACGGTGTGGGTGGCGCGTCGGCGCCGAGGTGGTGGTGCTGCGCAGGGGGTGGGGGAGGCTGGGTCACCCCACCCCCTGGGGAGCTGACTTCAGGCGGCGGCCTGACCGTGCAGTGCGGCCCGAAGCCGCGCGCCGATCCATTCACCTACTGCGGGGGAGACCGCGTTGCCGAAGCCGTCGGTTTGGTTGCGGGCGCTTCCCCATACGGTGAAAGTGCCTTTGTGGTCGACGAAGTCGACGTCAAATCCGCAGCCTCGGCCGATCTCGTGGGCGGCCATCATCCGGAAGTAGCAGTCCTCGAGTTGCAGGTCGGCGAGCATGGCCTGCCAGTGGGCGCTGAGGACCGCTGTCGTGTCGCGGGAGGTCAGCGTGCCCAGGGGGTCGCTCATCGGATGGGGTGCGGTCTCGACGCCTTGGCTGCCGTTCTGCTTGTACCAGCCGGAAAACAGCACACCTTGAGTGACGGCCGAGCCGACGACGGTGCCCAGCGGATCGCTGACCGGGTGCGCGCGATATTGGGCTTCGGCGATCGAGCCGTTGTTTTTGATCACGCCTGCGGCGGTGAGCAGTCCGGGGATCTGGTCGGAGGTAACGGTGGGCATCGCCTCGGCGTGGTTGGTGGGAACGGTGTTGCGGCGGAACGGGACAACCCCGCTGGAGACGATTCCGAGCGTCTCGGAGCCACCCTGGGTGGGTAGCGGTTCGTCGCTGCCGCGAGGGCCGCCCTGGTAGTTGGTGACCGCCAACAGCAGTGCCTTTTCGTGGGTGCTGGTGACCGTGTCCATCGGCAGGCTGATGTGCTTGCCGTCGCCGTTGTGTCGGTGCGCGGCCAGGGTCTGTCCGGTGATGGCGACGGGCGGCGCGATCAGGCCGGTGGCGTTGGTGGCGGTTTGCGCCCACAGCGGTTGGCTCAGATCGCGGCTGCGGCAGGTTGATCCGGGCCGCTCGTAGGTATTGCCGGCGGCCGCGATCAGGGCACCAGTCGACAAGATCGCGGTTTCTTGCTGGCTGGTCTGGGTGGCCATCGGCTGCCACGGGTGACGCTCGCTGCCGTGGACGGCCTTGGCGGGCATCAAGATAGCGGGGAAGTCGGCGAAGCGTTGGCGGCACCGCTCGGCGCGGGCCATGGTTGCCGGGGCCAGCGGCTTGGCGCGGTCACCGATGCGCGTGCCGAGGTTGGTCAGGTCCATGGCCGCCAGCGACGGCGTCATGCGAGGGACGACGACGCCTCGGCAGGATGGGCAGCGGTAGTCGTACTGCTTGCCGTAGCGCACCGAACCGGTGGGAGGTACCCCGGTTCGCCACGTCCATACCGCGGCGACGACTTGGTCGCAGCGCGCGCACCACGTGGCCGGGCGGTGGTCGAGATCAGGGGTGGGGATCCGGCGGTCCCAAAAGGCGATATACAGCCGGTCGCGGCTTTGAGGTACTCCGAAGAACATGGAGTTCAGGTAGAGGACGCGGTGTTTGTAGCCGAGGTTGTCGAATTGCTTGAGCCACCACCGGTAGGTGGAGCCGTCGCCGACCTTGCGCTTGCCGGGAATGGCTGGTCCCCAGGAGGTCAGTTCGGTGGTGCATTCGATGAGGATGACTCGGGGGTGGTGTTGGGCGGCGTAGTGCAGGACGCAGTTGGCGGTGGCGCGGTCGCGTTCGGATCGGCTAACACTTGCCTCGAAGTCGGGGTCATCGAGGTCGAATAGCGACAGACCCTGCTCGTAGGCCTTCTTGGTGTTGGCTTGCGAGTGGTTGACGCAGGAAATTCCGGCGGCTAGCAGGTCTGCGGCAGGCAGGTCGCGCGCGGAGTGGTAATCCGCCGATTCGGGGTCGACTAGGTCGGCGATCCAGTGTTCGGCATCAGGGTGGTTGGCCTCGTGAACTTCGATCTTGTAGCGGTTGTGGTTGGCGGCCATGATCGTGGTGAACCCGGCGCGTTCGATGCCTTGGGTGAGGCCGCCGAAACCGCTGAATAAATCGACGGCGATCAGGTCGTCGTGAGCGAACCTGCGTTGCCGTGTTGCGGGTCGGTGCTCGGCTGTGGCGCTGGACGTGGAATGCATTGCGGTAACCCCTTTTTCCGTACCTGGAGTCATCCCAGGGTGTTATCTATAGTCTACACTATGAAGTAGACTATAGTCTACATATTGGCGGGGTTTGACCTGGCATATTTGGTGGGCGACCAGGCCGTTTGCGCAGGCCGGATTCCTTTGCGGGGCAACGCATTGGGCTACCGGGAAGTTGGTGGGCACTTGCGGGCGGGCGGGCAGCCGAACCGTAGGAGGTCGGTGACCCGAAGCTGGACGTAGACCTGCTCGACGGGTCCCAGGCGGGCCAGGCCCAGCGAGTCATGTATCCGGCCGGCCACGGTCGGCGGCAATTCTTGGAAGGTGCTGACACGGGCAAGCTTCCCGGTGGCCACCAGCTCGGCGAGGTAATGATGGGCCTGGCGCGCCAGCTGGTCGATGGTCAGCCAGAATTCGAGCGGATACCCGGTGACGTCGGGTAGGGCCTCGTGGCTGACGTCGGTGACCGCGACGTAGGTTGCGTGGTCGTTGACGTAGCGAACGCGGGCCAGTGCCGCGCCGTCGCCGGGTGCGGAGCCACCGAAGGGTGAGACGGTGGCCACGTAGGTCGATGTCATAGCTAGCTCCTGATCTCGTAGGCGGTTTCGTTGGTCGCGGACAGGCTCGGCTCAGCCGGGCGCGAAGAGTTCGAGCTGCACGGCGGTGGGGTCGCCGATGCGCAGGGCGCGGCGCAGGACGTCGTCGAGCTGGTCGCCGATGTGGCGGGCGCGGGCCCGGTGTGCGTCGGCCTCGTCGTGGCTGGGGTGATAGCGGGTGCACGGGCCGCCTTGCGCGTTGGGGGCAGTGGTGGACCAGGGGCAGTAGCACCAGTCGTATGCCCGTGCATTCTCGGCCTGGTCCAGGTCTCTGACGGCGATGAGTTCGGCGCGGATGTCAGCGGGCAAGCCACGGGCATAGGCGTTGATCTGCGCCTTGGAGATGACGACGCGGGCCTCGCCGTGCCCGGGAGAGGTGATCTTGCCGCTGCGGGTGCTCCAGCCGGTCATCCATGCGGGGCCGCCGTCAGGGTGGGTGTGCCCCCACGCTCCGGACATGGACTGCATCAGGTGGTCAGTTCCGGCGGGTCCGATGAGGCAGTCGCGAATTGCCCACCCGCCCATGAAATACAGCAGCCACCGCTGGTCGGTCGTGAGGTCAGTCATCGACAGAGCCATCGGTGTCGGGGTCGCCGTCCCATAGCGTGCTGTCGTTGAGATTGACTCGCAGAGGACCTGCTCCTGGGTTGGTGTCAACCTGGATGACCGGGACGCCATCGACTTCTGACACGAAGGCGCTGACCAAAACCTCGGCGCCGCCGGGAATCGTGACGACCATTGCGTCCTCTTCGTGAGTGATCTGCATGTACGTATCTCTTCCTTGTCGTTTACGGGCTGGACGTGAAAGTCGGTGGGGTAGGCGCGGTTCGGCCGCGAGCAGGCCGCTTAGCGCCAGCTTGCGGATTCGGTTACCGAACGAACGTCGGAGGACTCCCGGGCCACCACCGCTTCGGTAATGACACCGGCGTTGCCGACCTCGTAGCCGAACGCCTGGGCCAGATCGTGGTCATCGAGTGCGGCGTATTCGTTGCGGATGGCCGCGTCGCTGCCAGTTTTGGTTTGCGCCAGCAGGTTCAAGGCTTCTTCGCGCGTAAAAGCTGAGTGGCGCACCTCGGTGATTTCGCGGTCAACGTAGATCATGGGGCCTACTCCTTCGTGCGGGACTCGAACCGTGGATGTTGCTTATAGTCTACATTGGCTGTAGACTATAAGCAACATCAATCGAGGGGTTGAGTAACCGAAATGCCCATCACTGCAACGCAGTACAGTCCAAAGCGGCTGGCCGGTCTCGACAGCCATGCGGCCACACCATCGGTCGTGTTGTCGTTCGGCCTGGGCCTGGACAGCACGTCGCTGCTGATCCGATGGCTCACCGATGCCTCGTCACGCGACTTCGCTCTTGAGGAGCTGGTGCTTGTCACCGCGATGACCGGGCACGAGAGCGCGGCGACGGTCGAGGCGATGAATCGGCTTGTCCTACCCCGCTTGCGCCAGCACGCGATCCGTTACATCCAGACGGCCCGCTCGCAGCGCAGGACCAGCCGCGCGGGCGACGGCATCGTGATCCTCGACGACTCACGCAGCCCGCAGCAGCTCCACGCCGGGGGCCAGTACACCCTCGGCGATGAAATGCTCTCGGCGGCAACGATTCCACAGCGCGGCGGATCTAGAATTTGCAGTGTCCACTCCAAGGGCGATGCACTCGATCCCGTCATTGCACGCATCACCCAGGGCCGCCCGTATCGCCATGCCGTTGGGTTCGAAGCCAATGAAGCCTCCCGCGCTGCCAAGGACCGCTTACACGACACCGAATTGCGCTGTGGCTGGTATCCGCTCCAGGATTGGGGCTGGACCAGATCGGATTGCCAGCGCTACCTGCTAGAGGTTCTTGGTGAGACCGTGCCGAAAAGTTGCTGCGGCTTTTGCCCGTTCGCGATGAGTACAGCCGCGGGCCGCGCGCAGGTGATCGAGCGCTACCGTCAAGAGCCGCAACTCGGCGCCGACGCGATGTTCCTTGAGCATGTCGCCCGCAGCATCAACCCGTCACAGACGTTAATCGAGGGCAGCAGTGTGGCCGACCTGGTGATCGAGGCCGGCCTGTCAGAAGTCAGCGACCTATTCGAGGCAGAACTGCATAACCGCGCCTGGTCGATCTACGAAGTGCGCAGGGTGGCTCGCCCGGGCAAGGACGGCAAGCGGGGCATCGTCGCTCGATCGCTGCGCATTGTCGCAACTGGTAGCCGGGCGGCGATGGCCGATCAGTTGGCCTCACAGCCCGGTGGGCCGGTGCGCGGGCAGGACGGCATCGTGCGCCACGTCTTGCGGGAACGCGGGCGCGGCGGGATCGATCACCTGTTCGTGGCCGCACCAGCGGGAGCGCAGGCCAAGCAGCGCAGTGGCTTCGAGCAGTGGTGGCAAGAAGCCACCGCCGACGCCCTGTTCTAAAACACCCGGGCGCGGCAACCCGGCGCGTAGACTATGTGCAACAAAGGAACGGGGCGGCGGAAATGGTCGAGACGGTGCAGATTGATGACGACACCATTCAGGTCCGACTCGGCATGCGCATCAAGGCCCGCCGCGAAAAGCTTGGGCTGTCACAAAGCGAGCTCGGCGACCTCAGCGGTACTCACCGGACCTACGTCAACCAGCTCGAGAACGGTCGCAAAAACGTTACGGTCGGCACCCTGGCGCGGATAGCGAGCGCTCTTCGCACAACTCCCTCAGCGTTAACCCAAGGCATACTTGACGGCGGCCACGAGGCTTCTGACTGACGACCGCCGCGCCGCTGGTTTCTCTAGGGTTGGACGGCGCAGGTGTCATGGTCGGTTCGCTCTCAATCCAATTCGCGGTTATCCGGCTCGGTCTCTTCGTACGGTTTGACGACGGAGAGGTCGGTCGTGATCAGCTGCGGGTCTAGCAAGAGCGGGACTGTCAGGCGCGACTTTCCGTTACTGCTGGCGGCCGGCATGAGGACCGCGGCCAGCCAGCCGCCGTCGCTTCGCCGGATCCACGCGATCTGGCGCGCGAGCATGTGGGCTTCGACGCGCAGGCCGAAAGATCTCACCCAGAGCGGCAGTTCGTCGGCGCGGACGTGCTCGGTGCTGGGCAGGGCCTCGGCGGCGTGGACCGCGACCGGGCGGTTGGTGCGAAAGAGGGTTGGGTAGGCCGGATCCGATAGCCAGCGTTCGAACATGCTTTCGCATATTACGCCTGTGTCGCGGCTAGGTCCGCATCCAAACCCTGGGGCCGAGGACCGCAGACTGAGAATGATGCCCTGCCCTTTGTGGGTTCAACCCACAAAGGGCAGGGTGGTGATATGAGCGAGATGATCCGCACCGACAGTCGCGGCCGCGTCACCCTGGTGGGTCACCCGGACTCGACGTACTTGCTACGCGAAGAACCCGACGGCGTGCTGGTGCTGGAACCGGCCGTAGTCATGTCGGCGGCACAGGCGAGCTACCTCGCGCTCACGACTGCCGACCGCACGCGCATCGAGGACTTCCTCGACGACCCGGCCACCGCCGTGAAACGCACCTATACGCGGCGCCGATAGCCGTGCCCATCGAGTACGCACAGAGGCCGGGGGCGGCCGGCCGCCGCGCGCAGCTCGACGCGCTGGAGGAATCGGCCGACGACCAGACTTGGGACGCGATCTGCGATGTGCTCGAACTGATCGACCAGCAGCCGGACAGCGCGCAGGCCAGGCGGGAAGAAATTACCGGATCAAACGGCAAGAGAATGTGGAAGGTGCCCGTGCGGTCCGCATCCCGTCGACAGTCTCGCCGTCCTATGGACTCGCGGCTCCGCTGGCGACTATGTGGTGTTGGTCGGCGTTATGCCGATCGCAAGATAGTGACGCAAGCAGCCAACCAACCGCACAAGACTTCTCGGCACGGCCCAGCTGTCCGTTCTCACCGAACCTGGGGCAAGATTCTCATCGAATCGGCGCGTGTGGGCTTCGGTGGCCGCCGGCCAGGCCGTACCCGAGTGAATATATATCGCGATGCGTCGTGTATATACTGGGCTTGTGGGAAAGCATCTGATCGACATTGACGAGCAGGCATTGGAGATGGCTCGCGCGGAACTGGGAACTTCTACGATCAAAGAGACGGTAAACGCGGCTCTGCGCCGGGCGACGTCGCACCGACTACAGCATGTGTCCGCCGCGCTGGACGCATTGGCCGCCGCACCGTCCGAAGATCGCGCTGAGGCATGGCGCTGACGTTTCTCATCGACACCAGTGTGATCAAACGACTCGGCCAGCCCAGTGTGCGGCAAGCGGTGGAACCGCTCGCGGCTTCGGGCGAGGTCGCGAGGGCCCGTATCACCGATCTCGAGGTCGGCTATTCGGCGAGGAATGCGGCCGAGTGGGACCGCCTTACAGCGGCATTGAACGCATTCGAGCCGGTCGAATCGACCGAATCGCATCATCGTCGCGCACTTCAGGTGCAACGGCTCCTCGCTGAGCGAAGCCAGCGAGGCCGCAAGATCCCTGACCTACTGATCGCCGCCGCCAGCGAAGAACACGGACTGACCGTCTTGCACTACGACTCCGACTTCGACCTGATTTCCGCAGTGACCGGCCAGCCGTGCCAATGGGTGGTGCCATCTGGGACCGCCGATTAGAGCGCCCTGGCCCCGCTGAGGTACCGACAGGATTGACTGGCTCGGTCGCGGATGTCGCGTTCCCCCACCCAGTCCGCAAGCACGCGTGCCCCAGATTCGCTGAGAATCTTGCTCCAGGTTCAGTGAGAACGGACACCAGCGCCGAGGTAACTGACGCTGAAATTCGCACTCACGGTTCACGTCATTACGTCACCGTGACGAATCGGATGCGTGTCGCCCAACGCGAAATGTCAGCCGGAACAATGAATTCCGATCATTTCATGCATAACGGTGATTATGCATGAATTATAGGCTGGGCTTCTTTCCAATACCGGACTGCCGTGGTTGTCGCTACCGGGCAGTCCCCAAAACGCGCACGAGGATCTCGTACTCGGGCGGTCGATGGAATCGCAGATAGGTGATCCGGTGGCGGCCGTCGGCGAGACACGTGGGTCCGATGTCGGCAGGGCACCCGAGCCAGGTGCTAGTGAGGCCCTTGGCGGTGCAGTAGGGCCTCGCCCAATCGGACCACTGGGATTGGTCGTCTGGTAGTGGTTGATTGAACAGGGGCGATGAGCGCGCCAGAGTTGTTGCCGCGTCTACGTCGTCGAGTAGGTCGATGCTCCACGGCATCTGGGTCAGCGCGTCCAGGACGATGCGGCGGTATTCGGGATCTGCGCTCTGGTAGGCCCGCTGGTGGGCTGCGGGATCATAGCGGCGATCGCCGAGGTAGTTTTTCAACTGGGTATCGAGCTTCTTGTACGGGTGCGTGTCGCCGGCGTTCTTGCCAAGTCCGTGGGGCCAAGGCAGGGCGCCGAGGCGACGGATTACGAAGCGGTGGGCCATCGGAACCTCTTGGGGTCGTTGTGTTCCCGGTACCAATTGCGGAGGCGTAGGCGGCCACGCCGTCGATCTGGGTGTCGTTCATGGCTTCTCGTTTCCTCGCGATCCGAGGTAAGTCGAGGCACTCGTTCTCCTTGGCTCGCCTTGTTTGGCGGACAATCGGCTGGCGGTCACTCAGCATCGTTGGCCGACGACTTTCCGACTTGCCGCGTCGAATCTCGCCGGTGCTACCATCTGACATGATGATATCATCGATATCAGGAGGTTGGTCGGTATGGCTGATGTGTTGATCAGGGGACTATCGGACGCCGCGGTGGCGCACATCGATGCGTCCGCGGCGGCGCGCGGATTGTCGAGGCAGGAGTATCTGCGGCGACGGTTCGAGACGGAGCGCTCAGAGGGGCAACCTCAAGGCAGGCTCACGATCGAGGACATGCGTCGCGCGGCGGCCGCAGCGGCGGACCTCGACGACCCAGAGGTAATGGAGGGCGCGTGGCGGTGACCACGTGGCTCATCGACAAGTCGGCCTACACCCGCATATCAGGCTCGCCCGATGCCGAACTCTGGATCGACCGGATAGAACGCGGTCTCGTGCGAATGAGCACCGTCACCCGCCTGGAGATCGGCTATTCCTTTCGCACCGCGGCGCAAGCGCGTCACGAGGTCGTCTCCCCGCCACTGTCGCTAATGCCGGTGGAGTATCTAACGCCGGCCGCAGAAGATCGCGCCGTCGAGTTGCAGCTGCTGCTCGCCGATCGCGGTCAGCATCGCGCACCGTCGATCCCTGACCTCATGGTGGCTGCCGCCGCCGATATCGGAGCGCTCACAGTCCTCGCTGTTGACAAAGACTTTGACTTGATTGCGCAGATCTCTGGACAAGCCATCGAATGGCTACGCCTGACATAGGGGCCGGCGGCGGCGTGACGGGAAGGCGGCGCTGTGTTCCGGTATCGCCTTAGAAGGCTCGTGGCCGGGCTCAAGGTTGCCTTGGTTAATGCTGAGGGAGTTGTGCGAACCGACGACGATTTGCCCTTATCTGACTGTGCCCCAAAGTGATCGGATGGGCCAACACTAATTCTAGCCAGCGCGTGCCAGTGTAAGCAGCGCGCCACATGGGACGTTAGAGGGTATTGAGCGCGAGTGAGACTCGGCCCCGGTCGACGTCGACCTCGACGACCATGACCGAGACGGTTTGTCCGATAGTGACTACTTCTGAGGGATGTTCGACGCGCCGTTTGCCGAGCCGTGTCTTGTGGATGAGCCCGTCGAAATCGCCGAGGTCGACGAACGCGCCGAAGTCGGTGATGTTTTTGATAGGGCCCGACAGGGTTTGTCCTACAGCGAGTTTGCGTAGCGCGGCTTTCGTGCGTGAGCTGGTTTCCGAGGACCGTGTACGCGGGGTGCGGTCCGGCGAGGCCTTTGCCGGTGTCGTGGTCGTTGCTGGTCTGGCGGCGTGGTGCGTCGGCGGGACTCTGGCGGCGCGGGTTGTGGCGCCGGGCCGTACCCCCGTGCGGTACTGGGCTGGGAGAGTGCCGACGACTTCGAGGGCATGTGCCAGGTTGTCGGTCATGTATTTGGCGTAGGCGCCGTCGGCGAGTACCTGGTCTTGGACGAGGTCGCCTTCTTCTTGGCGGTACTTGCGTGATGGGTCGCCGCGAAACGATAGCCAGTTAAAGCTCGTCTTGATGTAGAAGTCGTCGCCTACGAGGACCTTGGCGTGTGTGTCGTCGACTTTGACGATTGCCAGGCGTTGTGAGCGTTGCGCGGCGGTGTGTAGCGCGTCGATGGCGGTGGTGTCGGTTTTCCGGTTGTCACCGAATCCCCAGAAGATTGTGACGTCGACGGTGCGGGCCAGCTTTTCTACGCGGCTGACCCATTGTGCGTCAACGACGGACTGGGTGATCCACGGGCTGATGATTAGCAGTCGCCGTTGGGAATTGGTCAGCGCGTCATCGAGCCGTTTGGGGTGCTCGTAGACGCCGAGCCAGCGAATAGCGCTGCGGCTGAGCGCTTCCGGGTCAGACTGGTCTTGGTCGACCATCGATGTCTGCAGGGCGATGACTTCGTCTCGGGTCAGCCGTTTGCCGGGGTGGCCGACGGGTTCGTGGGGTTCCTCGACGGGGGCGGCAGTCAGGCCAAGGCGCTGCACTGCGCCAATCGCTTCGAGGGCGGCGGTGTGTTCTTCGCTCCACACTCCGTCGACTTCGACACCTAGCCGCAGCGTGTTTGAGTCAATGTCTTTGTACACCAACAGGATCGCGTCGTAGTAGTAGTTGCGGTTCTCGGTGAGCCCGCTGACGCCCAGGATCCGGAACGCGTCGCTGTTAGCTCGCAGCGCCGTTGAGACCGCGGTGATGCTGAGATCCTCCAGTTGGATCGGCATGCTGGTCGCCGGCGGCATGAGAATTCGGCCGGGGTCGGATTTGGCTTGCGCTGAGCGCCGTAGCGACGGTTTTCGCCATTCGGTGACCCGGTTGGTGAGCCGGTCGTAGACCACCGGAATGGTCGCCGGTTTAGGGCGCCGTATGGTGGCGTTGCGGGCCGCTTCTTGGCCCAGGGCTTGCAGAGACAGTCGACGGTCGCCGCCTTCGGGTGGTTGGCGATAGTCGATGAACTCCGCGTGAAGCATGCCGGCTACGACGCTTTTGGTGTCCCCTTCATCCAGGCCGAGGAACAGCTGGAGGTCGTCGACGGTGTCGATGCCGTGCAGGATGGCCCGCAGCGCGTACTTCAGCGCGGCGTCGATCTCTTCAACCTGTTCGGCGAGTACGTCAACGGTCACGGCGGACACCGGGATTGCCGACGGTTCTGCTGCTAGCAGGACGTGGCCGGGCAGGGCGTGGGCCCAGCGGCGCGCGGCGTCGGCGAGGATGTCGCGGCTCACAGGTATTCGACCCGTGAGGTGTTGGCGGCGGTGATGTGGTGCAGCACCTTCTTGAGTGGGCCTTCCTTGCTGGCACAGAAGTCGGAATCGCCTACTATCCATAGCATTTCGCGGGCCCTGGATAGCGCCACGTTGAGGCGGCCTTTAAATCGTTCGGCGAGGAAGCCCAGTTCGCCGGCCGGGTTGCTGCGGGTTACTGAGAAGATGACGACGTCTGCCTCGCGTCCCTGGACGGCGTCGACCGTTTTGGCGGTGGGCTCGATGTGGGTCAGGGTCAGGCGGCGCAATGCGCGTTCAATTTCGGTGCACTGGGCCCGATAGCCGGTGAGGATCAGCACTTCCAGGGGCTGGCCATCGAGGCGCAGATAGGAGCCGCCGCTGATGTCGGTGTCGATCTGTTGGACCAGGTTCGCGACGTGGTCAGCTTCGAGTTTGTTCGACGAGCTCGAGCTGGCGTGCCGATCTTCTTCGTGGCGGTTGCCGCGCCTGCTGGTGGAAAACCACACCAGGCGGTCGGCTGGGTTGACGGTCGCCGGATCCACGACGGGGACCGGGTCATGAATGAGGGCGTCGTCGTAGAAGGTGTTGGAGATGAGTTCGCCGATGGGGACAGCCATTCGGTGCTGGGTGACCAGGCTGGTTTTGCAGGCGGCCGGAGCTTCTCCGATCAAGATGTCGAACAGCGACGCTGACAAGAACGCTTGGTCGAGGTCGAACGTCTCGACCAGGTCTTTGTGTTCGAACACCTCTTCGACCATCGGGGGCAGCTGCTTGGTGTCGCCTACCATGACCCATCTCTTGGAGCGGGTCATCGGGACGAGCAGTTCGGGTGCGGTCGCGCGCGACGCCTCGTCGATGATGCACAGGTCGAATTGCATGTCCTGGATGTGGCTGTTGGCGAGGAAGCCCATGCAGGTTCCCGCGACCACACTTTGGGTGGGTAGAAACATCGGCTCAGCGCTGTCCGGGTCGTTGAGGCTGGCCAGCCAATCACCTTGGGCGCGCATGAGTTCGCGCAGACGACGGTCGGTGCTGCGTCCCCCGAGCAGATCAGCCACCAAGGCGTGCAGTTGGGGTTCATCGACGGTGTCGCCCAGGGGGATGCCCAATCCGGTTGCCGCGGAACGGACTGCGGCGACGGTGTCGTCGGCGCGATCGGTAGCGCGTCCGTAGTCGGCCAGTAGTTCGGCGCGGTCTTCGGGGAGCTCGTCGTTGTCGAGGCGGTCGTCGTCGCCGAGTTGGCCGAGGGCTTCGGCGGCCTCGGCTTTACGCCGCAGGGTCGATGCGGCCTCCTCGGCGGTCAGCGCAAGTGAAAGATGTTCGACTTCAACGCCTTCGCGCTGGGCAAGGGTCGACATGCCCGCGCGGGCACGGTGGGCGACCTGTGCTGTCCATGCGGACACTTTGTTGGACAGCAGCATGTGTGCTGCGTCGGGGTCGACGTTGTCGTCGCGGCTGGACAACCGCACGACTGAGGTGACCCCGGAGCGGTGCAGCCGGGTGATGGCGTTGTCGATCGCCACGTGCATCTGGCTAACCAGGAGCACTTTGTCGGCGGGGCGTGCGGCCAGGTATTGGCCGATCAGTTCGCAGATGAACGACGTTTTGCCGGTACCGGGTGGGCCCTCGACCAGAAACAGGTCGCTTGAGCCGAGCGCGGCGGCGACGGCGGCTTTCTTGTCGTCGTCGAGATCCGGTGTCCTCGGCTGGAACGCGACCGGCTGCGGGTGTGCGGCCAGCGTCGGATCTAGGACGAGGTCGCGCAGGTGTGGCCGTGCCGCGCTGCCCTCCCGCAGCGCTGCCAGGGCGCTTTTCTGCCGGCTAATGGCGGCATTGGATGGTGTGCGGTCGCGGACTAGCAGCCCATCGGTTGGGATGTCGCCGCCTGGACGGTGGACGCGCACGGTGAGGGTTTGGCCGTCGACGTCGACGATGGTGGCGGCCACGCCGCGGCTGGTCGGTTCACTGACGGGTCGCGCGATGCGTTCTTGGTCGAGGACGGCGCCGGTCTGCGGCGTTGTTGCTTCGAGTTCGAATTCGGGGCCCGAGCGTGCTATCCGCTTGTACTGGATTGGCTCCTCGAGCCGTTTTTCGAGTTGCTGCTTGGCGTCGATCAACGCCGACCAGTTGTTGAGCCGCAGCTGTTTGAACCGGTCGCTGACCTGATCGCCGGCATCCTGAACGGCTTTTTGCAGCATTGTGTGCAGTTCGTGGGTGGCCAGCGCGGCCTGGTGCGGGTTGGCCGGGGGTGACGCGGTCCAGGTGTAATCGCGGCCGTCGAGGGTGACGGCGCTCTCGTTGCGGCGCAGAATCTCAAGCTGTTCAAAGTCTTTCGTTTCAGCCCAGATACAGAGCAGCCGCTGGGAGTTCTTGAACACCAGCGTCAACGAGATCTGGTCACCGACCAGGCGGAATTCTTCGGCGGTGAGTTCGGCGCCGCCGTCGTCGCTGTTCTTCAGCCGGGGAATTGCATAGGTTGCTGTCCCCATGCGCGCCGCGATCACCGCTTCAGCGGGTCGGCCATCGCCGCCTTCTTCGAGGGCTCGGCGGGCTGTGGCCGACAGTTCGAACGGGATTTCTTTTCTGCGGTGCCAGCGTGCGCTTCGCTTCGTTTGGATGGTCTGTAGAGCGAGGTGGAAGACCTGCCCGTCGGCCGGTCGTCGGTTGAGGTCGGTGTGGAGGGCATCGCTTAGCAGCTGACCCACTTCGGGGGGGACGTTGGCGTTGTCCAGGGCGCGCCCGATATCGGGGTAGTCGCGCAGTTCGTGGCCGGTCACGCACTGCAGCAGCGTTGCCGCCAGTCCGTAGACGTCGAAGCGGGTGGACCCGCGTGAGGCGGCGTCGGGCGGCGCCCACGGCGGCGTGGTCATCCCGACCACCGTGGCGTCTTTGGCGCCGGCGATCTGGTCTTTGATCTTGGACAGTGCGAAGTCGGCCAGCAGCGGTTGCGTGCCGTTCCATAACACGTTGGCGGGCTTGATGTCTCGGTGCAGAACCGACATCGAGTGTGAGTGCGCCAGCGCGGAGGCGAGCGGAAGCGCGATCACGTCGGCGATGTCGTCCCAGCCCGGCGGCTCAGCGAACGCGGCCAGCCAGTCTTTGATGGTCTCCTCGACCCAGTCGAGCACCACGTAGTACAACCCGGAATCGGTGTCGGTGCCGCTGTCGAGCAGGGCAGCGATATGAGGGTGGCTGAGCTTGCGCAGCGCGCCTGTTTCGCGCTCGAAATAGATGCGGTAAATGTCGTCGGATGTCGCTGGCACGATCTTGACCGCCACCAGGCGTCCGCGCTGGTGAAGGTCGGCGGCTTGGAACAGCTCACCTTGGCCGCCCACGCGGCGGGTGTTCTCGATTTCGGCGTAGCGGCCAGCGATCACACGCCCCACACGTATCCCCTTCCCGACCGCGGCCGTTCAGACGACGATACGCACTGCGAACGACACATTCGGCGTCGGTTCGCACGTGGCCCGCCCGGCGGCGGTCTGCGGGCTGGAGTAACGATATGTAAGCCGCCACCTCGCGTAAATGACAACTATCCTAATTCATAATTGTAAGCTATAGCTTGACGCTGGTGTGGATGCTGCCTCACACTGGGACTCATGGCAACGAGACCTGCCAGCCGCTTGGGTCAGCTGATCGAGGACTACAAACGTGTTCACAGCGCCAGCGACACCGGCTTGGCCGACCGGATCGGTATCACCCGTCAGACTCTGGTCCAATGGCGCAACGGCGAATTGCGCACGCTGCCAACGCAGGCCAACCTGCGGTCGGCCGCCACTCAGCTCGGTTGTCCCTACCGCACGGTGCTCGACGCGGCGTTGTACGACACCGGTTACCTCACTCCCCCGCTCGCATTGGAGCCGCGTGCGTATGCGGATGTGTTCGCCGAGGCCGTCGCGATCCTCACCGAGGCGACCCACCTCACGAATCAGCGTGTCCGGCGGACCGCTACCGGCGGGTGGGAGCCCGACCCGGATGCGCCGCCGGATCGGATCGACTGGGCCGCGTTCGTCACCGAAGCCTTGGCTGGGGCAACCGCCAACGCCGGCGGCATCGACAACGTCTTGGCCGGCCGCCCTGGGTCCTGGGAAGCCGCCGTCGTTCGCGACGTCTTGAACGCTGCTGTCGGCCAGGACGAGTGGGACCTATGGCGCTACCGCACCGAGCCCGTCGACATCATCCTCAAACCCGAACAAATCCTCTATGACGTAGGCGACCTGGAGCACATGGCTGCCTACGACGATGCCGAACAGGAACTCTCGCGCCGCGAGGAAGAGATTTCGCCGTCAGTGCCGATTAAGCCGGGAGGGTTGGACTGGGTCAACGATCCCGTGCAGGTCGCGGAGTTTCACGCCGCCATACGGGCCGAAGCTGAAAACCCCACTCCCCCAACCCCGGAAGAACAGGCGATCGACGACGCGCTGGCCGCTGTACAGGCACTCAGGGATCGCCTCCAAGCTCAACAGCGGGCCGAGCTCGCCGACTACGGCCAGGCGCTGGCCGCCGCCGTTACCGAGCACCTGGCCG
Source organism: Mycobacterium sp. THU-M104 (assembly GCF_049197365.1). Lineage (NCBI taxonomy): Bacteria > Bacillati > Actinomycetota > Actinomycetes > Mycobacteriales > Mycobacteriaceae > Mycobacterium > Mycobacterium sp. THU-M104. Next base: position 11,818 of record NZ_JBMIOP010000051.1, on the reverse strand, counting down.
ACCTCAATCTGCCTGTCCCCGTTTCGGTTACGGTCGACCTCGACGCCCAGCTCGACGCCTTGCACGGCGGCACCCCGCTTATCGGGGAGGTAACCGGCGCCATCGACGTGGCGATCGCCGACGCCATCATGACCACACCCACTCCTAGCGCCTTGCCTGGCACGCCGCTTGAACGCGCCGAAGCCGCACTTTCCCGCGACCAGGACGCCCCCCGCAGTCCCGAATAGGTGTCGTACCCGCGAGACAGAATAGACGCGATGCCGACCCCACCGAGGAGGATCTGATGGCGAACACTTCAGTCACGACGACCATCACCGCTGTCCCCTGTGGCCGTGATCGGCATGGCAACCCGCTTGCGCCTCGCCGCTATGTCGTCGATGCCCGTCGTGAGGACTGGGGCGGCGGCCGCACGAGGGTGTTCGAGCGTCGCCCGGACTTGGAAGTTGGCGACGGAACGCTGCGGTTCGCGCCGGTCGTCGTCCGAACGGACAGCATTCGCGAGTATCGCGAACCTCACCCGACCGAACGCGATGTTTCCGCAGCCTTCGAGATCCTGCGCGGTTTGTCGTGGGACAGCTAGAGGGGTCGACTGCGGTGATCGGCATCGAATGGCATGACAGCGGCTACTTTCGCTTCAGCACAGCCGCGATCTGCGCGAAGGGGGTCGCAGGCGACGTTGCGGCGTTGGCTGAATTTGCCAGGCGTGCAGGGGCTTTGACCACATCGCGCGTCGTCTATGAGGCCAGCGACGCTTTCGGCGACATCGGATACGACCCGGAGGTGTGGTCACTGGCGCGCCACTGCTTCGAGGACGACTTCGAGCGCAAGCGCGGGGACAAATCGGCGCTGTCACAACTGAGGCTTGCCGCAGAGAGCCTGCCAGCTGATCGGAAAGCGCTGGTCCAGCTGGCCAAGGCCAGGGCCGCCGTGCTGAATGAGGTTGCACCGCTGGTCCCCTCACCGCGGGTATTCGATACGCACACCGCCGGTGTGATCGTCGCGGAGCGGCGCGCGATGCGCGGCTTCGCCGCCTGGGTTGACTGGGTTTCGCCTGAGAAGGTTGTCGCGACGTCGGCGCGGGCCTGGAACGACATCGACCGCACTCCCCCGCGATCCAGCGTGGTCGACATCGCCGCAGCGCTGGGCACATCGGAGCTTGGCCAGTGGGTCGAGCAGATGTCACCTGAGGTTGATCCAGTCGTCGCGTTTCGGGTGGAGGGGCCGGCCGGCCCGATCTATGAGGTGGGCACTGGAACGCACCGGGCGCACGCTGCACGGTTGTTCGGCCTTCCGTGCTTGCTTGCATTGGTCAAGCCGGCGGGGCTGCCGGTGGCGGTGCGTCCGGCGGATCGTGAGGTATCGGCAGTATGGGCAGGGCTGCTCGACCGCGGACTTGTACAGGCCGAGGTGTCGGACGATAACTGGTGGTACGTCGGGTCAGTCGTCGGAGAATGGATGCTGGCGGCGCCGTCGGTGGCCACGCAGGTGAACGGTGCGTACGAGCGTGTTTATCCCGGTGCGCTATCTGAAGCGACCGGGTTGACGGTCGCGGAACTGACGCATCCTGAGCTGTGGAGGGGTGCCCTGGGCGGCCGACGCGGATGGTGGGGGCGCCGCGCGGTCTCGGGCACGCAAGGTAACGCCGGATCGGCGGCCGGTGGTGGTATCGGGTAACACGACGGCGCTCGGAAAAATGCTGGGGATATCTCCTGGCGCGGCGCAAGACTTCGCACAAGAGGTCGCCGAGGCCGACGGGCAGCCAGACCGTTTAGGCCGTTCCCGCCGCCACTGAGCCACACTTCCCCACACTCGTATCGAGCGCCAGGTGCAAGGTGCTACTTACAGGGCGTCGATGAGCGCCTGGCGGGTCGCCTCGTCATTGGCAGCCAGCTCGACCAAGGCGCGCATGATGTCGGCCTTGGTCAGTGTGCGTCTGCGGGTTTCGCGTCGCAGCCGGTAGAGGAGTTCGTCCCATTGGGTGACCTCGTCTCCGACAAGCCGGATGGACCAGTTCACGCGATCAATGTCGTCATCCGGTGCGGGCACGAACCTGATTCTAAGACCAATCCTTTATGCGCGCAAACATGCTTGCGCGCATAAAGGCATGCGCGTATTCTTGTATGACGAGGCGTGGCCGGGTCGTGAAAAGGCGCGGCAGGGTCGCTACTACGGGAGACAATGGCTCGGATGGGGCGAGGAGGGCGTCTAGGTGTCATCACCACGCATCACCAGCCGGCCAGCGATCCTGGCCGACTTCGCCGGCGTCGACAGCCTGCAACAGCCGCGATTCATCGCGACGGTCACTGGGTCGCAACTCAAGGCCGGAATGGTGGTGCTCGACGACGAGTTGGGCACTCCGGCGGTCGGACTAGATCACCGCGTGCGCGCGACGCCGCGAAGTGGGCTGATCGCCTTCCTGGTCAACGACTTCGATCGGGGCGAACAGCGTCTAGAGGAGAGGCAACATGATTCATCGCAACGCAGGTGCTCATCATGTACTGATGCACCATGAGCGTGACGACTGCGGAACGGTGGTGGACAGTGTCAACCCAGCGTGGACACCTAACGTGCTGACGGCGACGCCGCCGGACGGCGGCATGGTGAAAGTGCGGTGGTCGGATAGCGCTGATCCGACCCAGTTGTATTGGGAGTACCTCGCCGAGCTGCGGCCCGTAGTCGAGGAGTCATGAGCGCAACCGCCCGTGAGCATGTGCGCAACGTGGCTGCTGACAACGGTTACGAGCGCGATGGCGACCTTGGCGAGGCATCGCCGTGGGATGCGTTCGTTCGTAACGAGAGACGAGTCGCCATCAAGTTCAGCCGAGCGAACGATCGAGTTCTGAAAGTCACTGTTAACGGCTCCGGCGTCCGCGGCCGCTATGGCGGTGCGATCACGGCCCTGGCGGGCCCTGGCGGCGACCTGTGCCGAGCGTAGGCCGGTCCAGGAAGCGTAGCGACGCAAGGAGATTGAAGCGCATGGGGACTCAACGTCGAGGGCTGACGTGCGACAGGGGGCGCGCCGCCTGCAGGTGCTGCAGATGAGGGGTACGAGCGGCAGCGACCCTGACGGGCACCGACCGGCATGGTTTAGGGAGTTTTTGACTGACAGGGCCACACGTAAGCCGTCACCACACACCTTGCAGGCATACCGCCACGACTTTGACGCGATCGCCAGCCGACTTGTCTGTGAACCACAACATATTTCGGCGCTGACGCCGACCGCTATCACGACGGCCGCGATGCGAGAGGCGTTCGCGGACTTCGCGCATAACCACGAGGCGGCGTCTGTGCGGCGCTGCTGGTCGACGTGGAACACGCTGTGCGGCTATCTTTTCGGCGCCGAGCAGATCCCCGCCAATCCTATGGAACTTGTCGGAAAGCCCAAGCCAGCCAAGACGTTGCCGAAATCTCTGCCGCCGGCGGCAGCGCAAGCGTTGCTGGGCGCGATCGACGCGCCAGGCGCGGACACCCGGCCCACCGACTGGCCCGAGCGCGATCGTGCCATTGTGTTCACCGGGCTACTGGCAGGGCTGCGCGCACATGAGCTGCGCGGCGCGAATGTGGGCGATCTGCGTGTGCTGGCCGGCAATCGCGGCGGCGTTTTGCAGGTGCGCGGTAAGGGCAACAAAGAACGCGCCGTACCGATCGAGCCTGCCCTCGTTGAGGTGATCAACGCGTATCTGGACAGCCGCGCAGCGCGATTCCCCAACACAGTGCGCCAGCGCACCGCAGGGGCGCAGCACAGCCGGTGGCCGGCTCAGGCACCGTTGTTTGTCGGTCGCGACAACGAGCGCATCACCCGAGGCGTGTTGCAGTACCGGGTTTTACGCGCTTTCAAGCTTGCCGGTCCAGACGCCCAACGCGTACGCGGCGCCCTGTTGCATGCACTACGGCACACGTTCGCTACCGAGCTTGCCAATGCCAACATTAGTGTTTACGCGCTGATGCGGCTACTTGGTCACGAGTCGATGGCCACCTCACAGCGTTACATCACCAGCGCGGCCGCCGAGACCAAGTCCGCGGCTGCCCTCAACCCGCTCTATAGCCTTGTCAACCGGCCGTTGGAGGCTGATCCGTCGTGATCACCCCAGAACCCGTGGCGCCGTTGCCCAACGAGGTCGCCGGGTATCGCATCGAACGTATCCTGGGCCGGGGCGGGATGGGTGTGGTGTACCTGGCTGAAAGCCTGACCTTGTTACGACGCGAAGCCCTCAAAGTGCTCTCCGTCGACCTTGCCGACAGCGCTGCCGCCCGCGACGCCTTCCGCAGAGAGGCTGTGACGACCGCGGCGCTGGACCACCCGAACATCGTGACGGTGTTTAGTCGCGGCGACACGGACGACGGCCGCCCGTGGATCGCCATGGAGTACATCGCCGGCACTGACGCCGAGAACGCGCTGCGTGAGGACACGATCACGCCGTCGCGGGCGTTGCACATCATCACCGAAGTGGCCGGGGCGCTTGACTACGCCCACGGCCAGGGCGTGATTCACCAGGACATCAAGCCCGCCAACTTTCTGCTCGGCAAACAGACCGGGGCGCGAGACAGGGTGGTCCTGGGGGACTTCGGCGCCGCCCTGAGCCTCAATGAGGCCGCCGACGCGAGCGGCGGGGGTTCGATGCTGGCCAGTTTCGCCTATACCGCCCCCGAAGTCATCACGGGCGCCACGACGATCGGGCGCCAGGCCGACATTTATTCGTTGGGCTGCAGCCTGTTTCGGCTTCTCACCGGCCAATATCCGTTCGCTGGGCATGACAGCGTGGTGTCGATCGCCAACGCGCATCTCGAGCAGCCACCGCCGCGGCCGTCTGCCCTTGTGTCGTGGGCGACATCAAACCTCGACGACGTCATCGCGCAGGCCCTGGCCAAACAACCCGAGCAGCGCTATGGCACGGCAGGCGAACTTGCGGACGCTGCTGCGCGCGCGATGCGTGTCCCGTGGCAGGCCCGCACACCCGCGCGACCCGAGATCGCCGCGACTCCCCCGCCACCACGGGTTTCGGTGTCGCCGGTCGTCAGGACGTCGCGGTCACGACGTTATGTGGCGCCGCCGAGACGCTGGATCGCCGCGGGTGGGATCGCCGCAGCGGCGGCCGCGGTCGCGCTGCTGGTGTGGTTGGTTCTACCTAGCCACAATTCGGCTTCCAACTCGGGGGCATCGAGGAGCTCGACGAGCAGCACGGCCTCGAGTAGCAGCGCCGCGGCGCCGACCCCGGCGTCGATCGAGCAGCTGCGGCGTGTCGTGCCCGCCGCAGGGTACCCGCCCGGTGCGTGCACGCCGGCGCCGCCCGGGCCGGCGGCGGCAGTGATGTCGTGCGGACCCAACGTGGATCCGGGCGGCCCGAGTGCGGCGATATACACGTTGGCCCGCGACACCGCATCGCTGCAGGCCGCATTCGCCCAGGTCATTTCGACCGCCAACACCGTGGTGTGCCCTGGCAATATTCAGTCACCAGGCCCTTGGCGGCGCGTTTCTGACCCGAGCGTCCCCAAGGGCACCGTGTTTTGCGGGTTCCGCGATGACCGGCCGCTGATGGCCTGGACCGTAGATTCCGAACACCTATTAGCGGTCGTTGCCTCCGACGTGCCGGATCCAAACGCGCTCAACGCGCTCTACGCGTGGTGGGCGACTCACTCGTCGTGACGGCCCGCCGGTAGAGCCAGCCGCGGTTGGCTGCCCGCCAAGAGCGGCTGCAGACGGACGTCGTTGGTCCACGCTGGCCCGTACAGCGCGTGCGCGGACCACAACGCAATGGCCACCGCCGACGGCCCAGCCACACGAAGGGGAAGGCAACGATCACCGTAAGCGAACGTCACGGTGCGGCCCACTAGATCTGGGTAGAACTCGGTGACGTAGCCGAACCAGAAATCAATCAGCGTGCCGTCTGGTCCGCTGCACATCAGCCGCTCGTCGGTGACGATGACGGTGGACTGCTGTTGATAGCGCCATTGAGCGACCTCGTCGCGGCGAGCCCGCCTTTTGCGGCGGCCGTTGATAACGCCCTGCGCGGCGAGCATCCCCAGCGTCAGCCCAGGGCTGCCGAAGACGAACGTGGAGGACCGCTCATAGGTGCCGTCGCCGGCGGCCAGGCGGCTGGACGTGGCGGTGGTGCACAGCCGCGCTTGTTCGTCGTCGTCGAGAATGGGGCCGTAGACCGCGACCGACGCTGGCGCGACACCGCTGCGTAGTGCCATAGCCCAGCCGCGCGCGTAATTCCACCACGGATCGGCCGCGACGAGTTGCGTCTGCACTGTGATCACCGCCCCTGTGAATGCTGCTGGTACTGGTGGCAGCAACATAGCACTGCGCTACGACAAGGGGCTGGCGTCACGGGCGGGGTGCACGAAGCGGGAGATGGCCACGTGCTCCTGCGGGTTGGGGGTCTTAACCCTGCCGCCCGTGACGCCGCCTTAACGCTAACACCGTGATCTGACAGCTTTGGCGAAAGTTGACGCACGGCAAAGCAGCGACGTAAACGCTTTAGGCAGAGGATGTGGTGTTCACGGATGCGCGAGTAGTCCTGCGCCTGGCAACGGGCCGGCGACGTGGCCCGCGGACTGCCGAAGCGATCGGGGCCGCTTCCCGTCATCGTTTGACTTCCAACCTCGTTCAGAGCATTACCTGCGTAGTGAAAGTTGGACCAATACCGGCGAGGCACCCAACTTGCGACTATCACAAGCCTAGTGTAGCGCTGGTGCCTATCCGGCGTTTACGCTCTGCCTTTATTGGCGTTTTATGCCGGGACTCGGGGATCGCTCTGTTGGGAGCCGGGGGCGGCGTGTGGGAGCCGGGGGCGTCGTGTGGGAGCGCCAGGCGGTCCCGGACCGGCCAACTGTGTTGTCGTTCATCGGGATTGGCGCGACGTCAGGGGTTAGCCGCCGGGACTTATCGCGGTGAATCCGCTGTCATTGCAACCGATCTGGCCGACTGAAGGTTGTCGTCCGCTGCTCGTAGGCTGGCGCGTGCCCGAACACTGGAAAGGTGCGGTGATGGTGGAGCCGTGGATCGTTGAAGCGGTATTACTGGTTGCCGGTGCTGAGCCCGCGCGCCTGGCGCGGTGGATGCGCGAGAACGTCGAGGAGGCCGCGCGTGGTGAATCCCGCCGTGGCGTAGAGCGGGTCGATACCGGATATTTCGGGTAGCGCCGGGCCGGCGACGGTTACAGCCCGAGGTCGCTGTCGTTGGTGTTGTCGCGCTGTTGGTCTTGGTCTTTGGCGATTTGCTGGTTGCGGTATTCGGCGGCGCGGTGTTGTTCGATGATGCGTTGGGCGGCTCGGTAGCTGGTGGCGTCGGGGAGCCCCGAGTCGGCGATGAGCGCGGGGGTTGGGTTGAGTTCGAGGGTCCAGCCTGGTTGGCGTCCGGCTTCGAGCATGCGTTCGCGGGCGGCTGCGGATGCGGCTTGGGCGGCTTCGCTTTGGGCTTCCATGCGTAGCTGGGCGGTCAAGGTGCTCAGCTCGAGGCGTTTATCGGCGAGTTCGGTCGCGTGCTCGAAGTCGCCGAGGCTGGTGTTGTCGTAGTCGTGCAGTTCGCGGGTGAGGTTGTCTGCACGTCGCTGCAGGCGGGTGTTGTGGTGCGGGATGTCTTTGTAGGCGTTCTCGACGCGCTGGAGCAGTCCTCTGGCTTTGGCGATGTGGGCGTCGCCGCCGACGGTGGGTGCGGTGGCGAACAGTTCGGCGTCGTCGATGGCCACAGTGGTTGACGGCACGTCGAGGGTCAGGTGTAGCTCACCTTTGAGGTGGCTTCGCCGCGCGGTGATGGTGATGCCGTTGATGGTGGCGTCTAGGGTTTTGGTGTCAAAGCTGGATTTGTTTTTCAGGGCGAGATAGGCGTCGCGGCAGGCGGCGGTGAATGGTGCGGCGGCGTCTTTGCGTTCGGCGTAGCCGCGGTCGCCCACGCTGATGTGGGCGGGCCGCTCGCCGGTCGCGGCGATGGCGTCGAGGACTGGTGCGAGGGTGTCGAGTTCTTTTGTGGTGGCGGCAAGTTCACGCTCGGTGGCTTGGCGCTGGTGGCGGCGGCGGGCGGCGGCGTCGCGGTGGGCTGATTCCAGGGCTGCCAGCCGGCGAACGTCGTCGTCGAGTTCGACTTGTCTGATGTAGCGGGGGTCGCCGGTTGCGATGGCTTTGGTTTCCGCGGCAGCCCCGGAGATGTCTCCTCCCCCGAGGTCTTCGATCTCGTCGACGTCAACGTTTTCGCGTTTGACTTGCTCGATGAAGCGGGCTTTGGCTTCGACTTTTTGCCACATGTGTTGAGCGACGCTGTGGGTGAGCACGACGGGGTCGTGGCACGTCACGTGAGTTGAGGACGGTCCGACCTGACGGTTATCGGGTGGGCCGAGTGCGAGTGGTGGCGTCACCGCGAGGACGACCGGTTTACGGTTCGGGTGATCTTGAAAGCCGACGGCCCTCCCCACGTGCTTTGACGGGACTGCGGGAAGGGCCGTCCGAACACGCCCGGAGGCGCGGTGCTCAGTGTAGGAGCAGATCCCGTTGTGGTTGAGAACCAGTTGCGTACCGGTGAGCTGAAGTGCCCGGATTGTGAGCTGCGGTTGGCGCCGTGGGGGCATGCCGCGCCGCGGTTTGTGCGCCGGGCCGCGACGGTGGTGGCCCGGATTCGACCACGGCGAGCGATCTGTTCGAGCCCGGCAGGATGTGGCCGCTCGCACGTGCTGTTGCCCCGGCTCTGCCTGGGACGACGGGTCGATCCGGTGACAGTGATCTGGGCGGCGCTGTTGGCCCGGGCGTCGGGCTGGGGGTGGCGGCGAATCTGTGCGGCGGCGGGTCGTCCGGCCTCGACAGTGCGGGGCTGGCTGTCGCGGTTCGCTGAGCATGCCGAGCCGATCCGGGTGGGGTTCGCTCGGCTGGAACACCTGGCCAACACCGGCGCGGACATGGTTCGCCTGACACCGGCGGCAAGCCCGCTGGCCGATGCGGTCTCCCAGATCGGTGCGGCGTGCGCGGCGGTGCGCCGGATGGCCGGTGCGGTGGTGTTCGAGGTGTCGGCGGCGGAGTTGGTGGCGGCGTGCTCGGGAGGCTGGCTGCTCGGGATGCGGCCGCCGGCGGTGGCGGCGACGGGAATCAACATATGTCCGCGTCTGTGACTGCCGGCCGCGGCGCGTCAGGGTCGACGGCGTCACTGCTGTCGACCATGAAAGCGTTGAGGTACCCCACCGATGGCCAAGCCAGAGCCGAAAAAGTCACGCACTGATCGGGCGCGTGATGTCGCGCTGTATCGCTACTCGCTGATCCGACCATTGGCCGATCCGAACCTGTCTGCGACTGAACGAGGCCGGCTGGTACGGGATATGGCCGCCCAGGTCCATATCGGGCCGTTCGGGCAGCCGACGGAGGTGTCGCGGGCCAGCCTGGACCGCTGGATTCGGGCGTGGCGGGCCGGCGGGTTCGACGCGCTGCTCCCCGCGCAGCGCCAGATCACCCCGCGCACCGACGCCGAGGTGCTGGAGTTGGCGGCGCGGCTCAAGGCCGAGCACCCCGCACGCACTGCGGCCCATATCGCCCGGATCGTTGAGGCCGAGCAGGGCTGGGCGCCGTCGGCGCGGACCCTGCAACGCCACTTCGCCCGCCTGGAGCTCAATACTCGCCCGGACGGCACCCCGCCGGCGGCGTTCGGCCGGTTCGAGGCAGGCGAACCTGATGAGTTGTGGATCAGCGACGGCCTGCACGGCCCGACCATCGACGGGAAACGGGCGGTGCTGTTCGCCCTGCTCGACGACCACTCCCGCTATGTGCCCGGCCACCGGTGGGGCTACGGCGAGGACACCCTGGGTATGCAGGCCGCGCTGCACGACGCGGTCAAAACCCACGGCTGCCCACGAAACCTATACTGCGACAACGGCTCTGCGTATTCCTCGAATCAACTGGCTTGGTCGGTGGCGGTGCTCGACATCCGGCTGGTGCACAGCAGGCCGGGCAGACCGCAGGGCCGCGGGAAAATCGAGAGATGGAACCGCACCGTGCGCGACCAATTCCTGGTCGAGATCCAAGCCGCCGGCGGCGTCGATTCACTCGATGAGCTGAACCGGCTGTTCACCGCATGGTTGCACCAGCAGTATCACCGGGTGGCGCATTCCGAGACCGGCGCCACCCCCACAGCGCGCTACCACGCCGAGGGCCGCACCCCGGCGCCGCGACCGGATACCGCACTGCTGCGGCGGGCATTTTTATGGCGTGAGCAGCGCAGAGTCACCGCCACCGCCACGGTTTCGCTACACGGCAACCGATACCAGGTCGACGCCGCCTTAGTCGGGCGCGTCGTGGACTTGCTGTTCACCCCGTTCGACCTGACCACCATCGACGTCGAATACCAGGGCAAGACGATGGGCCGGGCCGTACCGCACACCATCGGCCGCCACACCCACCCCGCGGTCAAACCCGGCGCCGTCGCCCCCGTCGAAGCCACCGGCATCGACTACCTGCACCTACTCGAGCAGGCACACCAAGCCGACGTGGGCCAGGCGATCAACTACCTCGCCCTGGCCGGCGGCGATGTCGAACCAACCCGCCACAACCAGGCTGACCCGGAAAACACCTGACCCGCATCATCATTCACCTCAACCACCGGGCCAGCCCCGGGGAACGGACCACCACCATGCTCGATAAAATTCAGTCGTATTTCGGCTTCACCACCATGCCCTTTGGCCGGGCCCTGGCACCGGGCATGCTGTTTCGCAGCGGTGATCATGCCCAGGCCGCCGCCCGCATCGGCTACGGCATCGCCACCCGCGGCATCACAGTGATCACCGGCGAAGTCGGCGTAGGCAAGACAGTGGCCGCCCGCGCGGCGATCGACCGCGCCGAACCGGCCCGCCACCACCTGATCTACATTCCCGACCCCACCGTCGGCGCCCGCGGCATCTACCACCACATCGTGTCCGCCCTCGGCGGGCGGCCCAGCTTCCACAACGCCTCCCTGGTCCCGCAAGCCCGCGACGCGCTCGCCGCCGAACATGCTGAGCGGGGCCGTGTCCCCATCGTGTGTATCGATGAAGCCCACTTGCTTTGCCACGATGCCCTCGAAGCACTGCGGCTGCTCACCAATCACCGCCTCGATACCGAATCCCCCTTCGCCACCATCCTTCTAGGCCAGCCCACCCTCGCCGCCAAAATGGCGCTGGGTACCCTGGCCGCACTCGAACAACGCATCACCGTGCGCCGCACCATGACCGGCATGACCGGCGAGGAGACCGCCGGCTACCTACGCCACCACCTCCAACTGGCGGGCCGATCTGATCCGCTGTTCACCGACGACGCCATCGCGCTCATCCACCAATCCAGCCGCGGCAAACCCCGCGGCATCAACCGGCTCGCCATCGCCGCCCTCATCGCCGCCTGCACCGCCGACAAGAACCTCATCGACGAGGCCAGCGCCCGAACCGCGGTCACCGAAACCAACCACGACCTCCAGCCCGCGACACCGTGACCACCACCGCGACACCGCGACCATCGACAACCCCGCCCGACACCACCAGGCAGGGTCAAATCACACCCGAACCAGCCTCAACGACAGTGGCGCCACCATGTGCAAGATCAGTGACGCGCAACAACATGACGGTGTCGAAGGCTCCTTCGGTGACGTAGTTGATGATGTCGACTTCGGGGTTTTGGTTTCCTTGCCGGATGATGCGGCCTTCGCGCTGTTCGAGGTCGGCTGGGCGCCAGGGAACATCCACGTGGTGTAGTGCGCGCAGCCGGGTTTGCACGTTCGTGCCTTCTATCGGGGTAGAAGCTCGCTATCTAGCATTTTCGCGGGTCAGCGGTCATTGTGTCGTGCACGACAGGTGTTGCGTAGCGCGACACGCAC
>NZ_JBMIOP010000041.1:0-12598 GCF_049197365.1 Mycobacterium sp. THU-M104 | reverse complement strand
ACCGGCGATCACCCCGAGCGCGACCAGGAGCACCCGCCAGCTCGGTCGGCCGGTCCCGGTGCGCAGCAGCACGGGCAGGTCCGGCCCACTGGATGGGGCACCTCGCGGATCGCGCAGTCGCGCGACGACGGCGACCGCGAGCAGCGCGACCGTCCTCGTCAGCGCCGCGACGACGGCCGTCCAGGCCGCGGGGTTGCTGCCCCCCTCGGTGCGGGGGGGCCGGTCGTGGGCCGGAAGGTAGCCGCGCAGCGCGGTCGCGACCACGAACAGGAGCACGATCAGCGCCACGACCCGCGCCGTCGGTTTGTCGCTACCGGGCATCGGCACACCACTCGACCCGTTAACTGCCGCCGTCGCGGCTTCGGTTTTTCATGCTCGCCCGTCATGCTCGCCCGTCATGTTCGCCCGTCATGCTCGCACGTCGGGCGGCGACATCGCCAGAACTCGGGGGCGCCGGCGCCGCCCGCCCGCGCGTCCGCCCGGCCGTCATACACAGTCCGAATTTCATCCACAGGGCGCGGAATCCGCGACGTGTATCGAACGTATATTCGATAGCGTGGGGGCGTGGTCGCGATGAGTCCCGAACAGGCACGCGAGCGGATCGGCGCCGCTCTGGACGCGATCGACGCCGCCCACAACGTGTTGCGGGCGACCTGCTCGGATGTGGTGGGCAACGAGTTCCGTGTGGACGTCGCCGAGCGGCTCGAGACCCAGCACCGGACCAACCGCGGCCTGATGTACCGGTTCTTCGCCGAGATCGCCGAACCGCCCGACGGCGGCGAGTGCGTCCCGGCGTTACGAGACAGGCTCTGGGCCCGGCTGCGCATCCCGCCGCGGGAAATCAAACGCCGCTTCAGGCTGGCCGCGCGGATCCGGCCGCGCCGCTCGCTGACGGGCCCGCCGGTGGCGCCGGAACTGCCATATCTGGCCGCCGCGGTCGAGTCGGGGACGGTCGGCGAGGACCACATCCGCGCGGTGTGCGACGCGGTCGACGTGCTGCCGTCCTGCATTTCGGTCTCCGACTCCGCGGAGGCCGAGCGGACGCTGGTGGGGCATGCGACGAAGCTCGATGCCGGCGTCGTCACCAAGCTCGGCCAACGGATCGCGGACTATCTCAATCCCGATGGCCTGTTCAACGACGAGGACCGGGCCCGCCGCCGCGCGCTGCGCCTGGGCCCGCAGGGGCCCGACGGCATGTCCCGGCTGTCGGGGTTGCTCGACCCTGAGGCCCGGGCGTACTTCGAGGCCATCGAGGCGGCCGTGCGTCCGGGCCGCCACCGGAGCGACAGCGCCGAGCCCGGCGCCCGCGACCAGCGCACACCCGCCCAGCGCTGCCACGACGCGCTCAAGCTCGGGTTGGAAACCGCGATCTCCTCGGGTGGGCTCGGCGTGCACCGCGGCCACGCCGTGACGGTGATCGTCACCACCACGCTGGGCGAACTCGACCGGGCCGCCCTCGCGGTCGCCGACGAGTCGGTGCCGCTGCCCGCGCCGGCGCGCACCGGCGGCGGCTCGAGGCTTCCGATGCCCGACCTCATCCGCATGGCCGCCAGAGCCATTCACTATCTGGCCGTGTTCGACGAGCACACCGGCCGGCCGCTGTACCTCGGTCGTCAGAAGCGGCTCGCGACCGCCGACCAGCGGCTCATCTGCTACGCACGTGACCGGGGCTGCACGCGTCCCGATTGCCTGGAATCCGGCTACCACTGCGAAGTGCACCATTCACCGGAGTGGGCGCAGGGCGGCCGCACCGACGCGGACCACCTGTTCTTCGCCTGCGGCCGCGACCACGGCGGGGCCAGCCGCGGCGAGTGGCACACCGAAGTCACCGGCAACGGGCGGCTCGGCTGGACCGATGGCGACGGTCGGCCGCGGATCAACCACGCTCACCATCCCGAGGAGCTCCTGCGCAACGATTCCGATCCGCCGGCCGGGGACGCCGGTTGAGGCCCGGATCCCCGTCGTGCTCAGTCGCGCTCGAACGGCCGGAAGCTACCGTCGAGGACCTGCAGATGACCGATCGTGCGGCCGGTGACCTTGCCCGGATCGACCAGCGCCAGTTCGACTGCGGCGCGGGCGAATTCATCGGCCTCGGAGGTGTCGCCGAATTCCCGCGCATAGTATGCCAAGCCCGGGGTCAGGATGGGTTTGGACGGCGACAACCCGTTCACCGCGACGTTGTGGTCGGCGAGGTCGTAGGCCGCGCACTGGGTGAGGTGCTCGAGCGCCGCCTTCGACCCGCCGTAGCCGGGCAGCACTGCCCCGCTGCGGTCGGGGCCATCCCCGCTGTCGGCTTGGCGCGCGGCGCCGCGCCCAGTGCCCGCGGGCGCCCCGGCGCGGTGAAGGCCGCATTGTTCACCAGGATCGTGATGGGCCCCAGGGCATCTCGCGCCGAATCCACCAACCGGGGGACGTCATCCCCGGGTCGGTCAGGTCGGCTCGTCCCACACCTGCTCGGTTCGGCCCGCGACCGCTACGGCCGCGCCCTCTGCCGCGAGCGCCGCGGCGATCGCGCCGCCCAGGCCGCGGCTGGCGCCGGTGACGATCGCGGTTCGCCCCGCAAGCCGCCTCGTCATCGCCGCACACCGTGCACGACGATGGCGGTGGTCTGCTCCACCCACGCATCGTCGAGTTCGTCCTCCGGGCGCAACAGCATCCGCAGCATCGTCGCTCCCCCGATCAACTCGATCAATCGGTCGGGGTCCACATCGTCGTGCGCCTCACCCCGCTTGACGGCCTCGCCCAACCGCAGGCGCACCGCGGCGAACAGATCGACGAAGCGGGACATGACCCGCGCGTTGAGGACGGGGTCGGCGGTCATGTCGGCTACCAGACCGGGCAGCGCGGCGCGCACCACCGGCGTGGCGAAAACGTCGCGGGTGGCCTCGACCATCATCCGGACGTCGGCGGCGATGTCGCCGGCCGGCGCCTCCAGCGCGGTGGGAGCCGTCGGGAAAGCCGCCTCGTGCACCAGCTCGGCCTTGCTCGACCAGCGCCGGTACAGCGCGGATTTCGTGGTGCCGGCACGCTCTGCGACCGCGGCCAGGCTCAGATTCGAATAGCCGATCCGCACAAGCAGTTCCGCGGTCGCGGATAAGATGGCCGAATCGATGCGCGGGTCCCGCGGCCGGCCGGAACCGGGGCCGGCACCGGGAGCCTTGTCAAGGGCGGACGGGTCTGCTTTCATAACGCTACCTAACGTATCGTAATTGCCGCGAAGAGGCCGTGAACATGTCCCAAAGCATGTCCCAAAGCATGTCCCAAAGCATGTCCCAAAGAACGGAGGCACCCGTGGCCGACGAACCTGTGCTCGACAAGATCGACCGCATGCAGCGCTCCAGCCGCGACATCACCGCCCTGCCGGGGGTGATGTCGCGGTGGCTGTCCACCGTCCTGCCCGGCGGGGCGACACCGGAGGTGACCGTCGAGAGCGGCGTGGACTCCACGGGCATGTCATCGGAAACCATCATCGTGACCGCCCGCTGGCGCCAGGACGGGCAGCAGACCGAACAGAAGCTGGTGACCCGGGTGGCTCCCGCCGCCGAGGACGTACAGGTCTTCCCCACCTATCGGCTCGATCACCAGTTCGAGGTGATACGAAAGGTCGGCGAACTCAGCGACGTCCCCGTTCCGGCGGTCCGCTGGCTAGAACCCACCGGCGGTGTACTGGGCACGCCCTTCTTCGTGATGGACTACGTCGACGGCATGGTGCCGCCCGACGTCATGCCCTACACATTCGGCAACAACTGGTTCGCAGACGCGCCCGCCGAACGCCAGCGCGAACTGCAGGACGCCACCGTCGGGGTGCTGGCCAAGCTGCACGCAATACCCAACGCCACCGCGGAATTCGGGTTTCTCGCCGAGTGCTCCGAGGTTTTCGAGGGTGACACCGCGCTGCGCCGACACGTCAACTGGGTGCGGTCCTGGTACGACTTCGCGGTGCCCGACATCGGCCGCTCACCGCTGCTGGAGCGGACCTTCGAGTGGCTCGAAACCCACTGGCCGGCCGAGGCGGCCGCCACCGAACCCGTCCTGCTGTGGGGCGATGCCCGGGTGGGCAATGTGTTGTACCGCGACTTCCACCCGGTGGCGGTGCTCGACTGGGAGATGGTGACGCTAGGCCCACGCGAACTTGACGTGGCGTGGATGATTTACGCGCACATGGTATTTCAAGAACTCACCGGCCTCGCGGGACTGCCCGGGCTGCCCGGGGTGATGCGCGAGGAGGACGTCCGCGCCACCTATCGCCAGCTCACCGGCGTCGAGGTCGGCGACCTGAACTGGTTCTACGTCTACTCGGGCGTGATGTGGGCGTGCGTGTTCATGCGCACCGGAGCCCGACGGGTGCACTTCGGTGAGACCGAGAGACCCGATGATGTCGAATCCCTGTTCTACCACGCCGGACTGATGCGCCGTTCAATTGGCGAGCGTCTCATCGGAGAGGACCAATGATGCCGCCAATGATGCCGCAAATCATGCCGCAAATACTCGGCCCGCTCGACGAATTCCCGGTCCACCAGATCCCCCAGCCCATCGCGTGGCCGGGGCCCTCGGACCGCAATTTCTACGATCGCTCCTACTTCAACGCGCACGACCGCACCGGGGACATCTTCGTCATCAGCGGCATCGGCTACTACCCGAACTTGGGCGTCAAGGACGCGTTCGTACTCGTCCGGCGCGGGAACACGCAGACCGCGGTGCACCTGTCCGACGCCATCGACCAAGATCGGCTCAACCAGCGTGTCAACGGATATCGCATCGAGGTCGTCGAGCCGCTGCGTACACTGCGCCTGATCCTCGACGAAACCGACGGCATCGCTGCCGATCTCACGTGGGAAGGCCTGTTCGACGTCGTGCAGGAGCAGCCGCACCTGATGCGATCCGGCAACCGGGTGACGCTGGACGCACAACGGTTCGCCCAACTCGGCGCCTGGAGCGGCCGCCTCGTGATCGACGGCGACGAGATCGCCGTCGACCCGGCGACCTGGATCGGCAGCCGCGATCGGTCCTGGGGCATCCGGCCGATCGGCGAGCCCGAGCCGGCGGGCCGGCCCGCCGACCCGCCCTTCGAGGGCATGTGGTGGCTGTACGTACCGATGGCGTTCGACGACTTCGCGATCGTGCTGATCATCCAGGAGGCGCCCGACGGGTTCCGCTCTCTCAACGACTGCACCCGGGTCTGGCGCGACGGCCGTGTCGAGCAGCTGGGCTGGCCGCGAGTGAAAATCCGCTACCGCTCCGGCACCCGCATCCCGACCGGGGCGACGATCGACGCCACCGCCCCGGACGGCACCCCGGTGCACTTCGACGTCGAGTCCAAGCTGCCCGTCCCCATCCACGTCGGCGGCGGCTATGGCGGTGACTCGGACTGGCTGCACGGCGTGTGGAAGGGGGAGAAGTTCGCCGAACGGCTGACCTACGACATGACGGACCCGGCGATTGTCGCCCGTTCCGGTTTCGGCGTCATCGACCACGTGGGCCGCGCACTGTGCCGCGACGGCGACGCGGACCCGGTGGAGGGCTGGGGGCTCTACGAGCACGGTGCGCTGGGCCGCCACGACCCGTCCGGGTTCGCCGACTGGTTGTCAGTCGCCCCCTGAAGACCCCTGAAGACCCCTGAAGACCCCTGAAGACCCCTTGACACTGGGCATTCTCTCCCGAGTGCGGTTCACTGAACCGCGTGACAGATCCGCCCCCGAACGCCGACCCCCCGAACGCCGACCCCCGGAACGCCGACCCCCGGAACGCCGACCCCCGGAACGCCGACGTCGTCGTGGTCGGTGCCGGCTTTGCGGGCCTGGTCACTGCGCGGGAGCTGACCCGACGGGGTCATGACGTGGTGGTCTGCGAGGGCCGCAACCGGGTCGGCGGCCGCTCGTTCACCGGCAGCGTCGCGGGGCTGCCCGCCGACATGGGCGGAACCTTCGTCGGCCCCACCCAGGACGCGGTGCTGGCGTTGGCCGCCGAGCTGCAGATCCCGACCGCCGCAACTCACCACGACGGCAGCAGCATCATCCAGTGGCGCGGGTGGGCGCGGCCCTACCGCGGCACCATCCCCAAGCTTTCGCTGGCCGGGCTGATCGACATCGGCCGGCTGCGCTGGCAGTTCGAGCGGATCGCCCGCGGCATCCCGCTGGCGGCCCCCTGGGACGCGCGCCGCGCCCGCGAGTTGGACTCCCAGTCGCTCGGCGACTGGTTGCGCGCGGTGCGCGCCTCCGAGTCCTCCCGCGACCTGCTGGCGATCATGGCCCGGGTGACCTGGGGATGCGAGCCCGATGACGTGTCGATGCTGCACGCGGCCCGCTACCTGCGCGCCGCCGGGGGCCTGGACCGCCTCCTGGACGTCGAAAACGGTGCCCAGCAGGACCGTTTTCCGGGCGGCACGCAGCAGATCGCCGAGGCGATGGCGGCCGAATTGGGCGCCCGTGTCGTGCTCGACGCGCCGGTGCGGTGCATCGAGCGCCACGACACCGGCGTCACGGTCACGTCCGACCGGGGCCTGGCCGAGGCCCGATTCGTCGTCGTTGCCGTCCCGCCTGCCCACCGCTCCACCATCGAGTTCACTCCCCCGCTGCCCAAGGAGTACGACCAACTTGCCCGGCACTGGCCGCAGGGCCGTCTCAGCAAGGCCTATGCGGCCTACTCCACGCCGTTCTGGAGGGCCGCCGGATACTCCGGTCAGGCGCTATCAGACCAAGGCCCCGTCTTCATCACCTTTGACCTCAGCCCGCACGCCGATGGGCCGGGCATCCTGATGGGGTTCGTCGACGCCCGCGCATTCGACTCGCTACCCGCCGAGGAACGCCGCCGCGACGCGTTGCGCTGCTTCGCGTCGCTGTTCGGCAGTGATGCGCTCAAACCCCTCGACTACGTCGACTATCGCTGGGGAACAGAGGAATTCGGACCCGGTGGTCCGACGGCGGCGGTGCCGCCGCGGTCGTGGACCCGGTTCGGACCGTATCTGCGCCGGCCGATCGGCCGGATCCACTGGGCCGGTACCGAAACCGCTGACGAGTGGACCGGATTCTTGGACGGCGCCGTACGATCCGGCCGCCGCGCGGCCGCCGAGGTCGCCGCCCTGCTGTGATCCGCCGTACTGTGATCCGCCGTACTGTGATCCGCCGTACTGTGATCCGCCGTACTGTGAACCGCCGCGCTATGAACCGCCGCGCTATGAACCGCCGCGCTATGAACTGACGCTCCGTAGCCGCACGTCGCCGTTGACCGATGCGACGAGTTTGCGCAGATGCCGGGTCACCTCTGCGGGCTGCTCCAGTAACGAGCAGTGACCGCCGGCCAGTTCGACGAGGCCCACCACGTTGGGAGCAGTGCTTGCGATCACGCGGGACTGGCAAAAGGGCGTCAGGCGGTCGCGCTCGCTGCCGATCACCAGGGTCGGCACCGTCAGACCGTCCAGGTCGAGGTACCGCGACCCCAGTGACCCGACGAGCATCCGAGCACAACCGCCGCGCCCAGCGGGCGGGGTCTGCGCGAACAACTCGTGGACACGCCTCGCCGCGCCCGGGTCCGCGTCCTTGGCAACGGCGAGCATCGCGACCAGGCGGCGACTCGGGATGCGGGCAACCCCGGGCAGCGGGAACCCGCCGAACGCGCTGATCAGTCCGCGCGCTACCAGGTCCCGCGCCGGCGACAGGCTGCGCGGCGCCGGTAACAGGCTCACCTTGCTGACCAGGTCGCCGGTCGTGGTGTTGATCAGGGCCACCGCGTCGGCGCGCCGCTGCACCTTGTGGCGGTACCGCGTGGACCAGGCGACGATCGCGATGCCCCCCATCGAATGACCGGCCACCATAGCGCGTTCGTACGGCGCCAGAGTCGCCTCCAGCACGCAATCGAGGTCCGACGCGAGGGCTTTGAGGGTGTAGCCGTTGCCGCGCGGGACGCCGCTGCGCCCGTGACCCCGGTGGTCGAAAGCGATCACCCTGTGGTCGGCGGCCAGGTCGGCGATCTGGTACGCCCACGCCCGGATCGCGCAGGTGATGCCGTGCGTGAGCACGATCGGATAGCCGTCCGCAGGACCGAACACCTCCACGTGCAGCGGGGTGCCGTCGGCCGCGCGTACCGTCAGCGCTCGGCTCGGCGGCAGGTCGTCCGACGGAGCGTCCGACGGAGCGTCCGCCGGAGCGTCCGCCGGAGCGTCCGCCGGCGCGTCCGCCGGCGCGTCGCCGCCGCGGGTGGATCGCCCGGGACGCATGCCGCTCTCCCCGTCCACTGCGGACACCTCCACGGCGGACACCTCCAATGCGGCCACCTGCCGCGGTTCAGGATTGCGAGAGTTTAACGTGACGCGGTCGGCAATTCCGGCATATTCGCCGAATTCCCGAGGCGAATCCCCTTGATCGGCGGTCCCATTCGGCACGCGCAGGGAGGCCTCGGTTGTCGACAGCAGAATACTGCTCGATCCGGCCGAGGTCCGCCCGGCCGAGGCGTGCTGAGGGGCCGGGGTATACCAAGCCGTAAAGGGCGTTCGACAGAAACGTTGCGCGACAGACAGAGACGTTGTGCAACAAAAACTTTGAGCGCAGGGGGGCTTTGATCCTGCGATCACTGCTGCAGCGTGGTGTGCGGGCTCTGTCCGTAGGTCTGCCGATAGACAAGCGCGAATCGGCCGGCATGCGCAAAACCCCAGCGCTGAGCGATCTCGGTGACGGTCGTCGAGGACCGCGACCCTGCGACCAGGTCCTGATGCGCCCGGTGCAGCCGGACGCGGCGCATGTACTCCGTCGGGGTGGTGTCCAGCTGTCGGCGGAACAGGTACTGCACCGCCCTGGGGGTCAGGTGGACCGCGGCCGCAACATCGTTGACGCCGACGTCGCCGGTGGCGTGGCGATGGATGAACGACACCGCGTCCTTGAGCACCTCGGGAAGTGCGGGATTGTCGGCCGGTTCGTGGTCGATCACGTTGGACGGGTAGCACTCGAGCAGCGCGCCGGCCAGCAGCGGCTGCAATGTCGCCACGATCAGCGGCTGCCGGGCGGTGTCCGCCGACGCCAGCGCGCCCTTCGCGTAGTCCAGTGCCCGGTGCCATGCGCGGATGGCGGCGCGTGAACGCGGCCGGCTGTCGAGGAACCGGATCCGCTGCGGCAACGGCGTACTCAGGTCGGCGGCCGCCTTGTGCAGGACATCCGCCTCGAAGCTCACGACGTCGAAGCGCGCACCGCTCACCTGCAGTACGCAGGACCGGCCGTCGGCGACGAGAACCGGGCAGTCCAGGGTCGGTACTCCCCCGCTCCGCACGGTCAGCGATCCTTCGCGGGGCTGGATCACGACGACGGAACCGGCGGGAGCGATCTGCGCGCTCGCTCGGCCCTGGATCAGTACGTCGTCGACGGTGGCTCCGGCCGTCTCCCAGCGACGGTGGGTGACGACCGAGCCCCGGGCCAGCCCGTTGAGCCGCCACCCCGGCGTGTAGGCGCCGGCGAAGAATCGGCGTGCCGCCTCGGGTTCGCTGGTGCGGAAATGCGCGTAACGCAGTGCTGCCGGACCGTATCCGCTGCCGGACGCAGTACCGGTGGGGGTTTTGGGCACGGGACGGACATCCACTCCGACGGCGCTGGACGGGACCGCCGCCGGATGTGGTCCCGCGTGCGCGGCGCCCGTCGTACCCCACGGGACCGCGGGTTCGCCGAACGTCCGCACCGTGGTCATCCCAACCATGGCCTCACGACAACCCTGCCGACTGCAAAAGAGGCGACGCCAGCCGCTCCGATCCGATGTGCCGATAGATGTTGAGCGCGTCCAGGGCCACCCGGTCCCAGGTGAAACGCGACAGCGCTCGGCATCGCCCGGCCGAGCCCATGCTCTCGCACCGGAAGCTCTGTGCGAGCAGCGCCTGGAGCGCGGCCGGGAGCTCACCGGGCCTGTCCGAAGACAGCACCAGCCCCGTCACGTTGTCCACGACGGCCTCCGTGAGGACCCCGACGGGCAGCGCCACCACGGCCACACCACACGCCATCGCCTGCAGCACTGTCGCCGGACGAGGTGGCTCCCGCGGTGTGCACGCGACCACGTCGGCGGACCGGATCAGCTTCGGCAGATCGCGGGCGGGAACAGTGCCCACCATGTGCACGCGGCCTGCCACCCCCAGCTCGGCGGCGAGCTCCCCGAGCTGGGCCCGCGCCTCGTCGTGGGCGGCGTCGGCCGGTGCGGTCTCCGCGAGCACCAGTTCGGTGTCCGCCAGCCGCGGCAGAGCGCAAATTACCCTATCGAATCCATTGCACAACAAAGGGTCCGGCGCCAAGCACAGCACGCGGTTGACCTCGCCGCGGGGCGCCGCGGGACCGACCGGGATGAAGCGTTCCACGTCCACGCCACTGGCGAGGACGGACATCCGCGCCCGGCTGCGACGCAACCGGGCGAGCGCGTCTACGTCTGCGCCGCTCTCCCCGGTCACCCACGTCGCGCTGCGCGCCAGCAGCGGCTCGACCCGTCCGCGTGCGTTCTCGTGGGGCGAGCCGTCGGACAGGGCACGTCGGGCCGCGGTCACGCCCTGGAAGCTCTGCACCGTCGGCAGCCCCTGCCTACGCGCCGCCAACTGGGCGGCCAGCCCGCCCAGCCACCCATAGGCGTGCACGACGTCAGGCTGATCCGAGTACCACTGGCGTTCGAGCGCTGCCGCCCACGCCCCGGCGTAAGGCAGCACCTCAGCCGCCGGGACCGGGCCCCGGGGGCCGACGGGGACCGACACGACGCGGTGATTACCCTCGCCGCCCAAGGTTTGTCCGACCTGGCGCCGGACATATACCGTCGCCTCATGTCCGCGGTCTGCGAGCGCGTGACAGAGTTGCCAGGGGTCTTCACCTACCTGGTCGTCGCCGAAGGCGATCGCAATCTTCAAGCGAAACTCCCTCCACGCCATACGCGTGAAGAGTTACCCGTTGCCGGCGCGGACAAACGGTGCAAGCCCGCCTACTTCGTGTTCACAACCACGGGTTCGTCACCGCATCAGGGCGAGGCCGCGCTGAAATCACTCCGCCCACCGTGGGCGAGATTTATTCAACAACCTGTTGTTCAACAACCTGTTATTCAAAGACCTGTTATTCAAAGACCTGTACCGAAGCTGGTCGTAGGAGTCTGGTCACAGGAGTCTGGTCACAGGAGTCTGGTCACAGGAGTCTGGTGGCATGAGTCTGGTGGCATGAGTGAAGCCGCCGCAGCGGTCGTATCGAAACCCCGCCCCCGCCGCGTGGCCACGCGGCGCCCCCAGGAAAGCCACAGCGCACAGCCGCCGGCCAGGGCCAACGCGGTTCCCGCTGCCTGCTCGTGCCTGCGCGCCGAGGACGACGTACGTGTCGACAAGACGAAACACCTCACTCCGGCCCCGCGCACGGGGCACGGGGCACGGGGCACGGGGCACGGGGCACGGGGCACGGGGCACGGGGCACGGACAAAACCCGCCGAAGTACCTGCCGCAATGGCAAATACGTCTAATTCCGCCTGAACTCGCAGACCCGGCGGTCTGACGCCATTGCGCACCAGCGGTAGTCATTTGTCCGCGGTTTTCGTTCGTTTGAGCAACGCCCCGATCGGCAACCCTCGTGCTATGTCGTCACCAGCCCTGAGAGCCTACGACGGGGCTGCCGCCGTGATCCCCGCCCGCAGTGCTGTTCGCGGCTCTGTGCGCGCCGATCACGGTCGTGGTGGTGCACGACGACAGCGACGACGACACAGCGACGACGACAGCACGCGGTTGGCCGGCCGCTGCGGGCCTCACGTGCACCTCCTCAGCGTCGACTCCGTCAGCGTCGGCGCTGCGCGAGCCGTGGGCTTCGGCTATCCAAGACGGCTGTTCGCGCCGGCCCCGCGGAGGCGGGATGGCACCACCGACGCGGCCAGCCGAGTCCATCCCGGCGGGCGGGTCGCTCCGGTGCGGACCCAGGCCCCAAACCCGCACGGGTTCGCACGCCGCCTCTGGCAACTGGTCCCGTCGGCGACGGGTCATCGCGCGTGACAGCAGGATTGGTCAAGCACTGGCTGGAGACCGGTCGACTCGAGCTGCCGCTGCCCTCCTCGGGTCGCATCGCCGAGCGCTGGCAGAGCCTGGCGGTGCTGGCCCAGGAAGACATCGCGGCCGCCCGTATCGCCGAGGCCCACGTCGACGCCGTCGCCATCCTCGACGAACTCGGCGGTAAACCGGCCGAGTCCGGCCAGTTGTGGGGCGTGTGGGCCGCCGAGGTCCCCGATGCGACGCTGATGGCCACCGAAGCTGGCGGCACGTTCACCTTGACCGGCACCAAAATGTGGTGCTCGGGCGCCGGATTTTGCACCCATGCGCTGGTGACGGCCCGGCTTGCTGACGGCACGCACGGGCTGTTCGCGGTGTCGGCGCTCGACGCCACCGTCAAGGCGCTGCCGACCACCTGGTGGAACGTCGGGATGGCCGGCAGCGACACCCGGCCCGTACAGTTCGCCAACACCCAGGCCGTCGCGGTCGGCGAACCCGGCGACTACCTCAGTCGGCCCGGATTGTGGCACGGGGCGATTGGGGTGGCCGCGTGCTGGCTCGGCGGCGCGCGCCGCGTCGCCGAGCCGCTGTACCGCTGCGCCGAACGCCAATGCGCGGACGCCTACTCGCTGGCTC